>NZ_JXAQ01000002.1:0-239059 GCF_000815295.1 Bacillus sp. MSP13 | reverse complement strand
GCCACTTTCGAAAAAGTGGCTTCTTCTTATTCGGTTTCAGATTTCGCGTCAGACTTGCCAAGCTCATAAGCTTCAGCCATAACCGTGGTAAATAGATTCATGAATGGCTGTATGGCCTCCATTGACAGCTCAATGCCTGATTTTTCAAGCTGTTCTTTCGCTTCAGGCAAGTATTTCATGGCAATTTGCAAGAACTCCATGGATTTTTCATGCTGCATATAACGTCACTCCATTATTCGTTTTTTGGCAGTTCGCCTGTTTTGTTGTACGTTTTGATCAGCTTGTCGATTCTTTGCTGAAAGTCTTTATCGACAAGCGGGCTGAATGTTCCCATTTCAACAACTCCGGTTTTCAGGTCGTAGTAATGGTCGCCGCCTTCAAGGGAGCCTTTGTCAAATTGCTCAGCGATGATTTCATAGGCCTTGTCCACATTTTGCACCGTGCTGGTTAACACGGTATTTTCGCCCAGTTCTGATTGATCTGTGACGTAGCCGATGGCATAAAGGCCGTCTTTTTTAATCTGCTGAATGACAGGAACATTATACCCGTCTCCGGCGGGATACACAACATCCGCGCCTTCGTTCTTCATTTTCTGATAAAGCTTTACTGCCGTCGTATCATCATCCCAATGAGCCGTATATTTCGTGTTTACTTCTATATTCGGATTTTCATATTTGGCCCCTTTGATAAAACCGTCAACCTCTGGCTGCCATGTAAAGGAAGCGATCACGCCGACCTGATTTGTTTTGGACATATGGGCAGCCGTCATTCCTCCAAAAAAGCCCATTGCCTCGCCGCTGAAATGGACACTTGTCACATTATCCCCTTTTGCTTTCGCATTAGAAAAGACAAATTCCATATCCGGGTAATCTTCACTGACCAAGTTAAACACCTCTGCGTATTCACTCCCGTGGCCATAGAGAAGATTGACGCCCCGCTTATGAAAATCCTCAATCGCATTTATGATATCTTCATCTGTTTTAACGCCTTCTTTATAGTAGACGTCTACATTGTATTTTGATTGTATATTCAGTAATCCTTTATACCCTTTTGTGCCCCATACGAGGTCGTTAATCGTATCAGGAAAGAGCATGCCGACCTTCTCAATTTTTCCTTTAAACGGAGTTTGTCCACATCCGCTTAATAAAAGGAGGACAGAAAAGATCATGACAAGCCTTGTGATCAAGTCATGTTCAACTCCTTTTGACAAGCTATAACATGTATTATTTTTATACGTTTATTGTATCTAGAAAACGTGAAACATGGAAGGTGTTTCTTAATATTTGTCGAAAATTGATGAAAATTGTCTTTTCCACTCGACAATTTTTGCTTTTGCTTCTTCTTTTGAGGTTTTTTCTGTGACTTGCAAATCGAAAATCTGATGATTGCGGCTTGGTTCGAGCAGGAACCTCAGCAGCTCCTCGGCGACATCGTCTGTGTAGCAGCCGTCTTCCTCGGTTTCTTCTTTCCATGGCCCATACATTTTCGGCAGGATCACCGCTTTTTCTGAACCTGTCTTTTCACGTTTTTCCCATTCTTTTCGATCTTGTTCATAGATTAATAGATAAGGAGAATCAAATTGGTCTAAAGGTAAAAAACTGCCGTATTGGATACAAATTGTATCATATTTTCGCTTCCCAATACGTTCAAGCCGGCAAAAGAGTTCATTTCTCCCAAGCCACATGAGTCTTTCATCTAAGTACATTTGTCTCATTTCATCTTCTGTTTCCGCCAGAATAACGTCAACATGTATGCCTTCATCCATCATTCGCTCGCATAATGAAAGGCCGAAAAATTCGTCCGCACCTACAATCAGTGTTGATTCCATTGCATCTGCCGCCCTTCCGGTTTTTCATTTCCAAAGCAAAACAGCCTCCGCAAAAGTGAAGGCTGTTGTTATTATATTCTCTATAACTCTTTTTCATGCCTGTGAAAGAATTTGCAGATTGATGCATACAGTCTGCTTGGATGCTCAAACAAATGAAATGTCATGTCGACCGGCGCGCCTCGCTTCTGCTGTTTTTCCTTGAATGCTTCCGCATGTACGCTGTACGGATAGGGAGCTCCGGTCATCCGCTGCCATATATGAACCGGCACGACGCTCGAATAGCTTTCAATTGTTTTGTAACGGAACGCTTCCGCTTCTTTTTCAGAAATTCCGTAGCTTTCCGATACCTCTTTCAAAAATTGCTTATAGAAAAATTTATTTTCTTTTTCTGATTCATAATGTGCCTGAAGATCGAGACAAGGATTCAACATTGCGGCTGAGCGGATATGATCCGGGGAAAAACGAAGCAATTCATTGGCCGTGAGAGCACCCATGCCCTCTGCTAAAATATGAATCTTCGGATTGAGGATTTCTTGCTTCAGAACGGAATGTATCAGCTGTTTGGCATAGGCGACCGCTTTTTCCGCGCCCCAATGCCTTCCGTACAGATTGCTGTTGAAAAGAGTATATCCTTCATCCCTCAGCATGTTCAGAAGCTGGTTTCTGCCGTAATGCTGCAGCCAAAAGCTAGAATCATTCCCGACAAAGTGGGTTCTGTCCCCCAAGATAAAAATGCCGAAGCCGTTTGGGCGATAGGGCAAATGAATCACATTCTGCTCCGTTCCCAATTGAAAGTATCTTTCCGTTATTCCCATCGCTTGCCCGCCTCCTTTCACACTTCATCTCACGCTATCTTATGTAAAAAGAAACGAAACGAATAAGGTAAAGTCCTAGCCTTTATCAGTTTTGGCTATTATACCATTTGATGATCTTTTTATTGGATTTAAAGCGTATCAAATCAGGCTATTTTGTCTTCTCATTTTCTTTTAAAATTGGATTCCCCCTTCTCTTTTTGTATGGTATGATAGCTTTTAGAATAGACTGAGAAGGACGAGGTGGAAACGTGCGATATATTATTGCCTTTATTTGGACGTTCCTTTTATCACATATGGCATGCTACTTGATTGCCAGCATGAACAGTGTTGCGTATCAATTCAATGAATTCAAAACATCATCTGTCATTGCTGTTATCCTGTATGTCTTGATCATGGTTTTAGCGGAAATCATGCCTATGAACAAAAATGCCGACCAGCATTAAAAATGCGAAAAACCCAAAACATGTCATTGTTTTGGGTTTTTTTCTTGATCACGGCTTTCTTTTGTATGTCCACAGCCGGTTGTGATTTGATGTTTCGGGGAACATTTCCCCTGCTGACAGATGGATTTTTTGCGGGTTTTTTACCATACTTCCTGTCTCGCCGATTTCAACGTAGATGCCATTGTTGGGCGCTTTCTGTCCCGGCCGGAATTGATGCTGCTGTCCCACTATTTTTCCTCCTTTTCCTTTTTGCTGTAGTATGCGCCTAAGCGGCTGTGAATATGTCGCCATCAAAAAACTGCTGAGTCTGGCTCAGCAGTTTTTTGATGATTCCTCTTTGTATAAAACGGCCTTCAGCAATGCTTTTTGCACATGGAGACGGTTTTCCGCCTGCTGAAATACCGCCGAATTCGGCCCGTCAATTATCTCCGCTGTCACTTCCTCCTCACGGTGCGCAGGGAGGCAGTGTAAAAATGTATAATCAGGCTTAGCATGGCTGACAAGCGCCGCATTCACCTGATAAGGGGCAAATACAGTGAGACGTTCTTGTTCTTCCGCTTCCTGCCCCATGCTTGTAAACACATCAGAATAAATCACGTCCGCGCCTTTTACAGCTTCAACCGGGTCCGCCGTAAGCGTGATAGAAGCGCCCGACTGACGCGCAGATGCTTTCGCCGCTTCCACCGCTTCATCTAACACTTCGTATCCTTTTGGCGAAGCGATCGAGATCTCACAGCCCATTTTCGCGCAGCCGATCATTAATGAATGCGCGACGTTATTTCCGTCCCCGATGTACGCGACTTTCACGCCTTTAAGCTCCCCTTTTATTTCCTTTATCGTCAACAGATCCGCTAGCGCTTGGCATGGATGGTATTTATCCGTAAGTCCGTTGATGACCGGAATGTCGGCTTCTTTGGCAAGCTCCTCCACCTTTTCATGCTCAAAAGTCCGGATCATGATGGCATCCACATAGCCTGACAGCACTTTTGCCGTATCAGCGACAGTTTCACCGCGCCCCAGCTGCAGATCTTTCTGGCTTAAGAAAAGAGCGCTCCCGCCCAGCTGCGCCATGCCGGCTTCGAATGAAACGCGAGTCCGTGTTGATGATTTTTCAAAAATCATCGCCAAGGTTTTGCCTTGGAAAATAGGCTGGATTTTGTTTTGCTTCAATTCACCGGCTTCTGTGAGCAGGGCGTTTATATCCTGTTCACTAAGATCCTGTAACGTTAATACATCTTTTCCGTATAAACTGGTTTCCGTCACTGTGTGCATGATGCCACTTCCTTTTTATAGAGATCTTTGAGAGATACAGGCTGCGCATGGCCTGAAGCGCTTTGTAAAAACGCCCGCACAGTTTCTTCTTCTGTAAAGATGGGAATGCCATGCGTCATGGCTTCTAAACGTTCTTTACGCGCTTCTTCAGAGCCGCTCAGATTAATGTGGAGCGCTTTTCTATCCTGCTCCATCCATGAGGCAAATGCCCCTTCATGAACCGTAAATCCGGCTTTTTCAGCTAACTTTTTGATATCTTCCGGCCCGTTTTGCAAATAAATACTTCCTTTTTGCTTCCATACATGTGTATAGATTTTTTTCAAGGCGCTCTCGGCATTGTATGCAACACACATGCCTTCTCCTGTTGATTTCATTTCCGGCCCAAGCTTGACATCCACATCTTGAATCGCATGGGATGAAAAGACCGGGAACTTCACGGCAACCCCATGATGATTCTGAACTGCCGGGTTTACATCTTTTAAAGACGCTCCCGCCAGCAGGCGTGTGGCAAAGGGGATCATCGGAACGCCCATGACTTTGCTGACAACGGGAACCGTGCGGCTCGCTCTCGGATTCACTTCAAGAACGAGAATGTTTCCATTGTCGATCACAAATTGAATGTTCATGATGCCTTTAAATGAAAGCTTTCGGGCAATTTTTTGCGCGGCATCTTTTATGCCCTGCTTTAGCCCGCTTGTGATGGTCGGTCCGGGAAGGATGGCAAAGCTGTCTCCCGAATGGACACCTGCCCGTTCAATATGCTCGGTATATGTCGGGATAAAGACATCCTCACCGTCGGAAATCAAATCAATTTCGACTTCTTTTCCTGACACATACTGATCAATTAAAATCGGGTACGGCATGCTGTCCTCACCGTTCAGCAGCTGAGAAAGCTGAGCTTGCGAGTCAACAATAATCATGCCCATTCCGCCGATGACGTAAGATGGGCGGATCAGCACCGGATAACCGATTTCATTTGCCTTTTCAATGGCTTCTTCTTTTGTATAAGCGATTTCTCCCTTCGCGTGGTTCAAGCCAAGCTCATCTAGAAGCTGATAGAATTGGTCCCGATCCTCTAACACGTCAAGCGTTTTAAATGAGGTGCCGAGAAGGGTAATGCCTGCTTTTTCGAGCGCTTCAGCAGCATTGATCGCGGTTTGGCCGCCGAATTGCACGATTGCAAAATCAATGTTTTCCCGCTCTGCCACGTTTAAGATATGCTCCGTTGTCAGTGGTTCAAAATACAGGCGGTCCGCAATTTCATAATCGGTGCTGACCGTTTCCGGGTTATTGTTCATCATGATGGTTTCGAACCCAAGCGCTTGCAGTGTCAGCACGCCATGGACGGCACTGTAATCAAATTCAACGCCTTGGCCGATCCGAATCGGGCCTGAGCCAATAATTAGCGCGCGTTTTTTCTCTTTGCGGCTGATGTCCCCATCGGTCTCACCGAAATATGTGGAGTAAAAGTAGTTTGTTTTCGCATCAAACTCTGCCGCGCATGTATCGACGATTTTGAAGGAAGGTGTAATGCCCTTCTCCTTGCGAAGCGCGCGCACCTCTTCTTCTGTTTGGCCAATCAGAGAGGCAATCGTTTCGTCTGAAAATCCCTTTTCCTTTGCTTTTTTCAACAATTCAAAAGTGAGATCGCTGCCCGCTTCCGTCATGCGGTTTTCCAGTTTGATGATATTGTCAAAAGTATGAAGGAAAAACGGATCAATTTTTGTTTTTGCATGAATGTCATCAATTGGCACCCTGCGGCTCAATAGCTCCATGACAACGAAAAATCTGCGGTCGTCCGGAGTGACTGCCAACTCCCATAGCGCTTCAATCGATAAGCCGCTGAGCTCTGGAAGGTGTGTGCCGTCATTTTTCAGTTCAAGGGACGCGGCTGCCTTTTGTATCGCCGCTTCTAAATTCCGTTCAATCGCCATCACTTCACCGGTGGCTTTCATTTTTGTGCCAAGCTTGCGGTCTGCGTTTTTGAATTTATCAAACGGCCAGCGCGGAAATTTGACGATCACATAGTCCAGCGCCGGTTCAAAGCTAGCGTAAGTCGAGCCTGTGAGCGGATTTTTCAGCTCATCAAGGGTGTATCCTACGGCCAGTTTCGCGGCCATCTTCGCAATTGGATAACCGGTTGCTTTAGAGGCGAGAGCCGATGACCGGCTTACCCGCGGATTGACTTCAATGACGTAATATTGCTTGCTGAATGGATCAAGCGCGAATTGAATGTTGCATCCGCCTACGACATCAAGTGCTGAAATGATCGTCAGACTTGCCGTCCGCAGCATTTGATAGTCTTCATCCGTCAATGTTTGTGACGGCGCCACAACGATAGAGTCACCTGTATGCACACCGACCGGATCGATGTTCTCCATATTGCAGACGGTGATGCATGTGTTATGGCTGTCACGCATCACTTCATATTCGATTTCTTTAAAGCCGGCAATGCTTTTTTCCACAAGGCATTGGTTGATCGGGCTAGCTAATAGCGCCTGCTTCATCATGCCAGTAAAAGCTTCTTTATCAGGAGCGATGCCTCCGCCCTTGCCGCCTAATGTGTAAGCAGGTCGGATAATGACGGGAAATCCGATCGATTCCGCAAAACGGAGGGCGTCGGCCTCGTTATCGACAATTTCACTCTCCGGCACAGGCTGGTTCAATTCGTTCATTAACGATCGGAATTTTTCCCGATCCTCTCCTTTTTGTATCGTCTCAACAGATGTGCCGAGAAGCTTGACGCCGTGCTCTTTTAAAACACCCATTTCTTCAAGCTCCACCGCTAAATTCAAAGCGGTCTGCCCGCCTAAATTAGCAAGAAGCCCATCAGGCTGTTCTTTCTGAATGATGGCAGTCAGGCTTTCTGCTGTCAGCGGCTCAAAATAAATATCATCAGCGAAGGCTTCATCGGTCATAATGGTCGCCGGATTGTTGTTGACGAGGATTACCCGATAGCCTTCCTCCTTCAGCGCAATGCATCCTTGAGTGCCTGAATAATCAAATTCTGCCGCCTGGCCGATGATGATCGGGCCTGAGCCGATTACTAAAATGCTTGAAATACTGGTGTCTTTAGGCATGGGCGATTTCTCTCCTTGCTGGTATCACATTCTTTAGATAATCATCAAAAATCCATTCGCTTTCCGCCGGTCCAGGATGGGCTTCCGGGTGGAATTGAACACTCATGACAGGCCATTTTTTGTGGGCAAGCCCTTCAACTGACGTATCATTGACATGATGAAACCTGATCGTGAGCTCTTCTTGATTAATGGACTGTTCATCAACCACATAGCTGTGATTTTGGCTTGTCATGAAGACGCGCTTCGTTTCACGGTCGATGACCGGATGATTCGCCCCCCTGTGTCCGAACGGCAGCTTGAATGTATTCCCTCCGAACGCGAGCGCGATCAGCTGATGGCCGAGACAAATGCCGAGAGTCGGATAATGGCAAACGATGCTTTTGATTCTTCCTAAATACGGCTGAATGGCTTTCGGGTCTCCAGGTCCGTTCGATAACACAATGCCGTCCGGCTTGATGTCGTGTACAGCTTCCATTTGCTGATACGGCACCACGGTGACCTTGCATCCTCGTTTGACGAGTGATGACGCGATGGACTTTTTATAGCCGAAATCAATGAGGGCGATATGTTTATGTCCGTCGCCAAATGTGCTGATTTCCTGTGCGGATGCCTGTTCTGCCACGTTTTCAGGCTGAAGGGCAATCTCAGCTGCTTCTTTAGAGGCTGTGACAGTTGCCCCCATTGTTCCGTTTGTCCGGATTTTTTTCACGACAGCCCTCGTGTCAACATGGGTCAACAGCGGAATGTTCCATTTTTGCAAATACTCCTTGAGGCTGTATACGGCTTCATGATGAGAAAAATGATCGCACGCCTCGTAGACCACCGCGGCTTTCACTTGCGGTTTTTTGCTTTCAAAGTCCTTTTCATTAATGCCGTAGTTGCCAATCAGCGGGTAGGTAAATACGATAATCTGCCCTTTGTACGATGGATCTGTCAACACTTCTTGGTAGCCCGTCATCCCTGTAAAAAAGACCGCTTCTCCCGTGCAGCTTTCATGACTGTCCAGCTCGCCGCTGAACGCTGTTCCATCTTCTAACACTAAATAACCTTCCATCTCACAGCCCACCTCTTGATGAATAATTAATTATAAAAGTGAATTTTTATGCTATTTTACCGAAAAAAAATCACTGGTTTACAGCGGAATAATGAGCGATCGCCTGTTTCAGCTTACTGACGGCTTCTGTCATTTCATCCTTTGTCACGGTGAGCGGCGGCAGCAGCCGAATGACGTTCGGTCCGGCTGGCAATACAAGCAAACCTAATGTCTGCAATTCAGTAATGATGTCGGCAACCGGCCCATCACACTCAATTCCAAGCATTAACCCTTTACCGCGAATTTGTTTGACAAACGGGCTCTTTAGCCCAGCCTCGAGCTGTTCTTTTAAAAACGTCCCTTTGTCAGCAGCCTCTTGCAGAAAGTCAGGATGGAATACAATTTGCAATGTGGCATTCACAGCAGCCATCGCCAGCATATTTCCTCCGAAAGTTGTTCCGTGAGAACCAGGGGTAAATGCTTCTCCCAGTTGTTTCTTGCCGATGACAGCGCCAACCGGAAAGCCGTTTCCCAATCCTTTTGCGACTGTGATGATATCCGGTGAGAGTCCGAAGTGCTCGTATGCGAAGCCCTTTCCCGTCCGTCCGATCCCGGTCTGGATTTCATCAACGATCAGAAGAGCTTGCTTTTCCTTGCAAAACGATTGAACGGCTGTTAAAAATTCAGCGCTTGCCGGATTGACTCCGCCTTCTCCCTGCACTGTCTCAAGCATCACCGCGGCAATGCCGTCTTCTTCCCCAAGAGCTTCAAACGCGGAAGGATCGTTGTATGGCAGATAATGAAAACCTTCCAACATCGGGCCAAAGCCTGTTTTGATTTTATCCTGCCCGGTCGCGGCCATCCCCGCATACGTGCGGCCGTGGAACGATTGAAGGAACGTGATGATTTTCGTTTTTCCAGTTGCTTTTCGGGCGAGCTTGATCGCGCCTTCATTGGCTTCCGCGCCGCTATTGCAGAAAAAGACGAGATCTCCCGCACTGTGCGCCGCCAGCTTTTGTGCCGCTTGCTCTTGGAGACTGTTTTGAAACAGGTTAGATACGTGCCATACGCTGGCAAGCTGATTTTCAACTGCTTCTGTAACCGTTTCATGGCAGTGGCCTAGATTAGATACCGCAATTCCCTGAATGAAATCGAGGTAGGTTTTGCCGTTATGATCCTCAACGTACGTTCCCTTTGCTTTTTTTATGTCAATATCCCAGCGGCCGTAGGTTTGAAACAAGCTGCTCATGAAACAGCCTCCTTTGCTTTCACGATTTTTGTTCCTCGAAAGGTTTGTTCTGTGAAAAATGATCCTTTTCCGTTTACGATCATGACTTCAGAGACCTGATCTGATAAAGCCGACAAAGCTGAATTGACCTTCGGAATCATCCCCCCAGTGATCACTTCCTGTTTGATCAGCGTATGAACTTCTTCAGGGGTCAGAACGTCGAGACGCTGTTTTTCTTTCATGATCCCATCGACATCTGTGACGAACATCAGCTTATCAGCTTCGAGCGCCCCGGCGACTGCTGAAGCAGCCAGATCGGCATTCACATTCAGCGTCTTGCAGTCACTCGTCATAGACAACGGCGCGATAACAGGAATAATGCTCTTTTCCATCAGCGCGGTCACCATGGATGCATCGACCTTTTTGATTTCTCCGACTTCCCCATATGCTTCCGGATCGAGATAATCAGCCTCCAAAAGGCCGCCGTCCTTACCAGAGATGCCTGCTGCACGCAGTCCGTGTTTGGCAAGCTCCGCCACAAAAAATTTATTCACCGAGCCGGATAAAACCATTTCCGCCACTTCGAGCACCGGCTTCGTCGTTTTCCGCTGTCCTCCGGAAAACTCTGTTTTGATGTTTAACCGTTTCAGCATATTTGTGATTTCCGGGCCGCCGCCGTGAACGATCGCCAATTTCCATCCTGAGGCCATCAGTTCTTTCAGGTTATGAAAAAATTCCTCCGACAGCTCTCGGATGACACTTCCCCCGCATTTAAAAACGATTGTTTTCTTCATCATGCTCCCCTTTATTACGTGCGATAACTCGCGTTAATTTTGATATAGTCATAGGTTAGGTCACAGCCCCACGCTCTTCCTTTCCCGTCACCTTCATGCATCTTGATGATAATGGTGATTTCATCTCCTTCAAGGTACTCCTTAGCGAGAGATTCAGAGAATGGCTGAGGTTTATTGTGCTTAAACAGGCATTGGCCTCCGAGATAAACTTCTACTTCTTCTGCCGTTACCTGAGCTGCGCTGTGCCCGATGGCTCCGATGATGCGCCCCCAGTTGGCATCTGTTCCATAGACCGCAGTTTTCACGAGACTTGAGCCGACAATTTTTTTGGCAATCACATTTGCGTCAAGATTATGTTTCGCTCCCTGCACTTGGGCTTCGATTAGCTTTGTCGCGCCTTCTCCGTCTCTGGCAATCTCTTTCGCCAAATCCTCGCAAGTGAGCAAGAGCGCTTTTTTAAAGACCGGCCAGTCTGGATGATCTTCTGTCAGGCACTTATTTTTCGCGCAGCCGTTTGCCATGACCAATACCATATCGTTCGTGGATGTTTCACCATCAACTGTGATTTGGTTAAATGAAACGTCAGTGATATCGCGAAGCGCTTTTTGCAGCGCTTTTTCTTCGATGGCTGCATCTGTTGTGACAAACCCCAGCATCGTGGCCATGTTCGGGTGAATCATTCCCGAGCCTTTCGCCGCTCCGCCGATCGTGACTGTTTGACCGCCGATTGTCAGCTCATAGCACGTCTGCTTCATCACCGTATCGGTTGTTAATATCGCTTCTTCAAAATCTCCCGACCCCGCAGGTGTTTTTGTCAGCCGTTTGATGCCTGCCTGAATTTTTTCCATGTCTAAATACTCGCCAATGACGCCTGTTGATGAAACGGCGACAAGTTCCGGCTCAATATCAAGCTGTGCAGCAAGGCTCTCCCGCATTGTGTATGCGTCCTTTATGCCCTGTTCTCCCGTGCAGGCATTGGCAATGGCGCTATTGACGATGACGGCTTTCAATGCTGATCCATGCTTTAAGCTGTCTTGTGTGACTTTGATCGGAGCGGCCTGAAAGTGGCTTTGGGTATAAACCGCCGCACTTACGGCCGGTGTCTCGCTGATAATGACGCCGAGGTCTTTTTTTGAGTAGCGCAGCCCGCAATGCACGCCCTTTGCCTGAAAACCTTTTGGCGAGGATACATCACCTGTTACTTTTATAATTTGATCTTCACTTAACTGAATCATGGTTCGATTCTCTCCCGTTCTATGGATAAATTGGCGTCATGGTGAGCCCAGTCTCTTCATTCCAGCCATTCATCACATTAAAGTTTTGCACAGCCTGACCGGCGGCGCCTTTCATTAAATTATCGATTACCGAGACGATCGTGACTCTGTTCGTTCTCTCGTCAAGCGCAACGGCGATATCACAGAAATTGCTGCCGTACACTTCCTTCGTTTGCGGATAATGCCCTTTTGGCCTTACTCTCACAAAATATGAATCTTGGTAAAATTCCGAATATAATTGATGCAAGTCATCTGCTGATCGATCAGAGGTTAATTGTGTGTACATCGTCGCCATGATGCCCCTTGTCATCGGCACCAAGTGAGCCGAAAAAGTAATAGGCCCGAGCCCCGGCTGCCATTCTTGCAGCGCCTGTTCAATTTCCGGCGTGTGCTGATGTTCATTGACTTTATAAATTTTAAAATTGTCGTTCAGCTCAGAAAAATGAGTTCCCATGGATGCTTTTCTTCCCGCTCCGGAAACACCGGTCTTCGCGTCAATGATAACGAACGATTCATGAAGCAGTTTCTGTTGGGCCAATGGCGCGAGGCCAAGCAACACCGCCGTTGGAAAACAACCCGGATTGGCAATGAGTTTCGCCTGTTGAATTTGCTTTTGATTCAGTTCTGCAAGACCGTATACCGCCTCATGAATCACTTCCTTTGGTGCTGAATTCCGTTTATACCACTTTTCATATTCAGCGGGCTCTTGTATCCTCAGATCACCTGACAGATCAATCACCGGAATTCCCGCGTCTGCCAGCTGCGGAGTCAATTCACTTGATACCCCGGGCGGCGCAGCAAGAAACATGAGATCTATTTCGTGTTTGATCGTCTTCATATCAATCGGCTTCAGCTTCTGATCGGCTAAGCCGGTAAGGTGAGGATACACCTCGCTATAGACATTCCCTTCACCGCTGGATGAATAAAGCATACATTCCTCTGCATGAGGGTGTTGGGAAAGGATCCTGACAAGTTCAGTGCCTCCATAACCTGTAGCGCCTACAATTCCTATTTTCAAAACAAGTTCACCTTCTTGGTCTTTGTGAAATTATTTAACATTATAGCATGAATAAAAATTAATTCAATCGTATATTTAATATTTTTATTCACTTATACATTTTCTGTTCACTGAAAAATCCGTTCAAAGAAAATAACGTTGTTGCATTAAGAAACACTGACCCGCCGCTTTTTTCAAGCGCATAAAAAACAGGCTGACCGCGTCAGCCTGTTTTCATCATCATCAATCCGCTCAAAAAATAGACAATAGAGCTTGCATAAAAAATCATTTGCACCGTAAAAAAGTCGGCCAGAAAACCGCCGAGCATAATGGCCGCCGCTGAAAAGATCGCCGTCCAAAAGTGGTAATTCCCAATCTTTCTTCCCCGCTCTCCGCTGTCTGTAAAATCGGCGATTAGCACTTTTTCTCCGTGCTTTTGCATCGCTCCAAAAACCCCTAACAGCACTTGGACGATGTACACTTGAACAACGCTGCCAATATGCGGGACATACAAAAGCAGGACGGCCATGCCCCAAGAGTTCGCCAGCAGAAAATAGCGGCTGTCGAGCCTTCCAGACAGCCGTCCGAGGAGCGGATAAATGAGCGCCCCGCTTAGCCCGAACAATCCGTAGGAAAAACCGAACTGCGTGTAGCTTGAGCCGATGTTTTTCACAAACAGAATATAAAACGGAAAGATCAAGCTGCTCGCGAAAAAGACGCTGCTCTGTGATAATGTGAGCCATTTTAATTTGTTTTTCCCCATTATTTATACCTCTGATAAAAATAATTCATAAAGCGTTCATCCGGGTCATACGTTCGTTTTTTCTGAAAAAACACTTCGCTTTTCGGATACGCCTGCCTCATTTGCGCTTTTGTCTGGTAGGTCATATACGGCAAATAATAGCTGCCGCCGTGCATGATGGCAACGTCTGTCATGCGCCTGATGATCCGGGCGGTGTCTGCCTGGGCTTCTTTTGAAAACCCCTCGTTGATTAAAAGCACGAGCGAAAACATATCATCCTTTCCATAGGAAAGGTCGGCTTTTTCATTTTTCTGCACGTAGCGGATCGTAATGTTCACAAGGTTTAAATCCTCGTCAGACAGCGTTTGTCTCAGGTCGTCAATATAGGACGCATACTCCTTCACCGGCACAAAGTATTCCTGCAAAACATCTGTGTTGTCATTGTTTTCATATTCGAGAAATGCTGATTCGGACCGCATGACGTTATTGCGGGTGATCTTTGTGCCGTTTTGGCTCAGAAAATAGGATTTCTGCGTGTTCCACAGCCAATTTCTGCCCCATTCATACCGTCTTGACAAGCCGAGTGCAAACTTTGTGACCCCGGTATACTCGTCTTCTTTAAGATCGCTGTATGATGACAGCTGATCCTGATCATCTGCCACTTCATAATTCGTAACATACATGTCTTCCAGAAAACCTTTTTTCGCTGTTGAAATTCGCGCCAGATGCATTCGGACATCCGGATTTCCTTTTACGTGCTTTGTAAAATAGTCTGCGTATTCGCTGTCATTCATTTTTTCCGTCTTCATGACATACAGCTCATCATCCGTCAGCTCAAGCGTTACATCAAGAATCACGCCAAAAAGACCGTACCCTCCGATGACTGCTGTAAACAAATCATCTTTTGGGGTGACGGTGACGATCGTTCCGTCCGCTTTTAAAAGCCGAAATGATTTGACAGTATCAATCAGCGAGCCGTAGCGGATATCACGTCCGTGAGCATTGGCGCTGAGAGATCCTCCAATGGTGAAAATATTTTGTGACTGCATGACCTTTACCGCAAGTCCGTATGGATTCACATATTTCTGGATGTCATTCCACGTCGCGCCGCTTTGGACTCTGATGGTTTTTTTCTCTTGATCAAGTGATAGGATTTTGTTATAGCCTGTCATGTCGAGAACGATGCCGTCCTCATAGTATGTATGGCCGCCCATGGAGTGCTGGGTCCCGGCGATTGAAATCTTTATGTTTTTTCGATTGGCCTCTTTGATCGTGTCAATGAGCGTTTCCTCTTCCTGCCCTTTCACTGTTTGCTTAATTTTCACAGGCATCAGCCGGCTGACATCCGTCATCTCGCTTGTGTCTGTTTTTTGCTCTGAGTGCACAGAGTAGGCAAACAGGGCCGCATACGCGCCTGTACAAAGCGCGAATGCAAGCAATTTCTTTTTCATAGCGCTCTCCCTGCTGTTTTTATGGCCATTATACCATATCTCACGCCCTCATTTTTCCATATTATCTCCTTGCCCGTTTTTCAGCGCGGCGGTCAGCCACGACAAAGCAGGCGTGAATCGCGCCCGGCAGCCAAAAGATACAGGTCAATATGAGGTTCAGCAATGCCTGAAACGGTTTTCCCGTCAACAAAACAGCGAGCGGCGGGCACAGGACAGCCAGCAGATACATCATTTTCTTTCACTCCTTTCAGCTGTAAAAAAGGACAGCCCCACAGTAAGGCTGTCCTCTTTTGTTTGTTTTATTGAATGCCAAGCGCGATTTTCGCGTATCTGGACATTTTATCTCTTGTCCAAGGCGGATTCCACACAATGTGAACCTCCGTCTCTTTTACTTCTGGAATGTCCGCTAACGCTTTTTTCACTTCATCCACAATAATCGGCGCTAAAGGGCACCCCATTGATGTCAGTGTCATCGTCACGTGCGTTAATCCGTCGTCATCCATATCAACATCATATACCAAACCAAGGTTCACGATATCAACGCCAAGCTCAGGATCAACAACCTGTTCCAGGGCGCCCATGATGTTTTCTTTTAATGCTTCTTCCACGTTCCCTCACTCCTTTTTCTACAGTATAACGTAAATCCGGCCCTTCTTCACACCATTGTGCTTTATAAGTGCGTATCAAACCATTCAATCGTTTGTAACACAGCTGTTCGCGGGACTTTATGGTCGGCGTGTTCATCTCCGATAAATTGGAGGCGTTCCGGCTGCTCGCTGTAATGCGATTTAATCGTCTCATAAAATTTTCGGGTCGGCGCGTAAGGCACGACTTTATCTTTTGCGCCGTGCCAAAATAGTAGCGGGCGCTGGCGCAATTTCTCCGGCTGAAGGCTGAGATCCCGCATTTCGAGACGCTTCGTCAGCTCTTCTACCTTTTCTTCCGGCACCTCGATATCAATGCCCTGAGTTTGAATATGGTCAATCTGCTGCTGAAACAGTTCCATGTAATTCGGGCTCCCCATCAGGCTGACGCCGGCTTTTATCCAATCGTAAGCAGTCAGTGCGCCAAGCGTTGTGATGCCGCCCATTGACGTGCCGGCTAGTCCGATGCGGCCGCTGTCTATCAGGCCCTCACTTTCAAAGTGGGTTTTGAGTGCGCCGATCTCTTCAATCTCGTTGAGGACGATGTCCCAAAAATGGCCGGCCAGCTCTTCAACAGCCATTTGCCCACCTCGTTCGCCATGGTGCAGAGCCTCTGGCAGAATGGCTCTGAAGCCCTTCTCCGCCAGCAGATAAGCGATATGAAGATTGTGTTCTTTCGCGCTCGTAAAACCGTGGATAAAAATCACGAGAGGAACAGCGCGGTGCCTGTTCTCTTCCTTTACAATATGTAAAAACGGAATACCGGAAACGGTTTGATGTTCAATTTGGATCAAAATGTGTCCCTCCTTAGGATAACCATAATCATAAGTGTAACATGTAGACAATAAAGATGGTAAAAAGCTACACTGTAAGTAAGGCAAAACAAGCAAATTCTAAGATCAAAGGAGCTTTTCATGGAGACAAAACCCTATTTAATCGCATTAGACTTAGATGGAACGTTATTAAAGGATGATAAAACCATATCCGAAAACACCCTTCGGACGATACAGCGCCTAAAAGATGACGGGCATCATGTCTGCATCTCGACAGGCCGGCCATACCGTTCAAGTTCCTTGTACTACCAGCAGATGGAGCTGACAACGCCGATTGTCAATTTTAACGGAGCGTTTGTCCACCATCCGCAGGACGACAGCTGGGGACGGTACCATACCTCGCTGCCGCTTGATGTTGTCATGCAGCTCGTGGATATCAGCGAGAAATACAACGTACATAATGTGCTTGCTGAAGTCATTGACGACGTGTATTTTCATTACCATGACGAGCACTTGATTGATGCTTTTAACATGAATACAACACATGTGACAGTCGGAGACTTGCGGGAAAATCTCGGTGAGGATGTTACATCTGTGCTCATTCATGCAAAAGAAGAAGATGTGCCAGCCATACGCTCCTATTTATCGGATGTACACGCCGAGGTGATCGATCACAGAAGATGGGCCGCGCCGTGGCATGTGATAGAAATTATTAAAAGCGGAATGAATAAAGCGGTCGGCCTTCAGAAAATAAGTGATTATTACAACGTGCCGAGGGAGCGGATCATTGCTTTCGGGGATGAGGATAACGATTTGGAAATGCTTGAATTCGCCGGCTGCGGCGTTGCGATGGGAAATGGAATTGACGCTGTCAAGCAGGTGGCCAACCGAACTACGGGAGCAAATGAAGAGGACGGCGTGGCAAAATTCTTGAAAGAATATTTCTCACTGTAAAGGCATGCCCGTATTAATTTTTGCCACTTATAAACCTGACTTTGCCCCACCATACTATTGAAGACGACTCATCTCGTCAAAGTATGGAAGGGGGCAGTCTCAAAATGGGTAAACGAAGCAAATCCAGAAGGTTTATTCACCAGGGTAAAGACTCCATCGGGCAACACGCCACAAGATTTCCATATCGGTCTACTTTAGAAGAAGCTCACCAGCATGCCGCGGCACGAGACTCGGCTGAAAGGCAGTATGAATATTAATGAGAAATGAACTGTTTCAGCAGGCAAAATCATTTGTTCAACAGGCTGTCATGGTGACAAACGGCTTTGAGGAAGGCGATCAAGATCAAGCGATTCTGAGAGCCAAAAATGCTGTGTCTTCTGCGTACGCCAACTCGACAGATGCAGAACGTCGCCAGCTCCATCAGTTTCAGGATCAGCTGGACAAACTCCAATAAAAAAAGGCTATGGCGATTGATTCGCCATAGCCTTTTTATTTCACTTCAAACTGCTGAACAGCCTGAACCTGCTTGAGATTTTCCGCTCTGCCCTTAAATGTTACCTTCACCTCGTAGGTTCCAGGCTCAGGGACTTCCTTCCATACATCAGAGAAATCGTACGTTTCTCCAGGTTCAAGTGTCATGTTTTGAAAAGCCTGCGTAAACATTTTGTCTTTCGAATAACGGTATCTTTCTTTGTGCTCAGAATCATACACGACAAGTTCAAATTTTTGCCCTGTGCTAAATTGAAAATCAATCGCACGTTCGCTTTGGTTCTTCAGCGACATGTTAAACTTGATTTGTTCAGGCTCCTGAATTACGTCAACAGATAAAACAACCTCTTGATTCTCCATTCCGCCTGATACCTCCTTATCGGGTTCTGTCTGCTCATCCTTTCCGCAGCCTATCAAAAGCAGTACGGGCAGGAGCATCACAAGCAGCCGTTTCACGACTTCCACCTGCTTTCGTCAGTCTTTTCTAAAGAAGCCAAAAATCCCAGTTGTTTGCACAATGTTTGTAAATGCTTTCGGATCGACTTCTTTGACGATCTTCTCTAAATCGTACAGTTCATACCTTGTGATGACGATAATCATCATCTCTTTCTGTTCATTCGTAAAGGCTCCTTTGGCCGGAACAGTGGTAATGCCGCGCACCATTTTTCCGTAAATGGCTTCCTTGATTTCGTCCGCCTTTTTCGTCACGATCATCGCCGTGAGCTTCATGTGGCGCGTGTGAATGGCATCGATCACCCTTGTTGTCACATACAGCGTAACCAGGGTATATAATGCTTTCTCCCAACCTTGCAATAATCCTGCCGTCAAGATGATAATCCCGTTTAGAATGAAGAAATACGTGCCGATGGGTTTATCCTTCCACTTGGCAAGCACCATGGCGACGATATCGAGCCCGCCTGTCGAAGCGCCGTATTTTAATGTTAAGCCGATACCGACCGCAGAAATGACACCGCCAAACACCGCGTTCAGCAAAATGTCATGTGACAGGCTTGTTTCCGGCAGGATTCCCATAAACAATGTAGTCAGCCCGACACTTAAAATGCTGTACACCGTAAACGATTTGCCGACCTTCATCCATCCTAAAATACCGACCGGAATGTTTAAGAGGAACAAGAGCGTTCCCGTCGATATGTAAAAGGGGGCGTATTGAACAATGACGCTTGATAAAAGCTGGGCGACTCCCGTAAATCCGCTGGCATATACATCTGCGGGAATTAAAAATAAGTTCAGCCCGGCCGCATTAAGTAAAGCGCCGATGATGACGACGAGTAATTTTTTTGTTTGATCTAGTACCATGGCATGTTCCTCCGCTCTATCTTCTTTAATATGTTTTCCCTTAAAACAAATATTTGAACACGATTTTGGCAAATTAATATGATATAGTTGGCTTAACTCTTATGATAACGAGCGATAACAGAAAGAAGGGAAGCAATATGACAGTTCATCTCATCGCTGACAGCGCCGCCGATCTGCCCCGTTCTTACTTTGAAGAAAACGGCATTGGCTTTATTCCGCTCAGGGTTTCTCTCGGCGATAAAGAATTCGAGGATGCAGTCACGATTGATGCGGATCAAATATTTGAAGCGATGCAAAATGGAGAAACGCCTAAGACGTCCCAAGCTTCACCGCAAACGATTAAAAATGTATTTTTGCAATATGCCAAAACAGGTGAGCCCGCTCTTTACATTGCCTTTTCCTCAGGCCTTTCCGGCACGTATCAGACGGCTGTGATGATGGCCAATGAAGTGAAGGAGGAATTCCCCGATTTCGATTTGCGGGTCATCGATTCCAAATGCGCTTCATTAGGATACGGTCTGGCCGTCCGGCATGCCGCCGATCTCTGTATCAACGGGAATACAATACAAGAAATCGAAACGTCTGTAAAGAACTTTTGTGAACAGATTGAGCACATATTTACCGTTGATGATCTGACCTATCTTGCACGAGGCGGCCGCATCTCCAAAACATCCGCTTTTGTCGGCGGCCTGCTCAATATTAAACCGCTGCTTCAGATGGAGGACAGCAAGCTTGTGCCTCTGGAAAAAATCCGCGGACAGAAAAAACTTTTCAAACGGATCATCGAAATAATGAAAGAGCGCGGTGATGATTGGGGCAATCAAACCG
Organism: Bacillus sp. MSP13; assembly: GCF_000815295.1. Lineage (NCBI taxonomy): Bacteria > Bacillati > Bacillota > Bacilli > Caryophanales > Bacillaceae > Bacillus > Bacillus sp. MSP13. Next base: position 219,097 of record NZ_JXAQ01000002.1, on the reverse strand, counting down.
TCGGAATCAGCTACGCCGCGGATGAAGATAAAGCCATTAGCATGAAACACTTAATTGAGGATGAGTTCAAGCCGAAAGAGATCATCATCCATTCAATCGGCTCTGCGATCGGGTCGCACGCCGGCCCCGGCACATTGGCGATATTCTTTTTAAGAAAATGAACAAACAAAAACCTCCAGTATGTGGTGCAGTCTGGAGGTTTTATAGCAATGTTTTCTTTACATACATGATGACTCCCGCTCCATATGCCAAAATCATAGGCGGAATCAGCTGGTCTTGTCCTTGAAACGAAATAAACCCGTTTAACAGAATAAATATCCCTGAATTCAGAAAAAAGTATCCCGCAATTCTAGCCAGACGGCCTTTGTCACGTATCCGGGACTCCCCGAAACCGGACAGTATCCATGTTTGCTTTTTTATTCCTGCCATATAAGCAATCCAAAAGAAAAGCCCCGCAATCAAGATCAATAAAAAATCGATCCGAACTTCCATGAACTCTCCCCCCTGTCTTTTCACTGACAACACACTCTGTCTCCCGTCATGATACGTAACAGCATTTTATTTGTGAAGTCCTTATATAAAAAATAGAAGGCGCGAGGCCTTCTATTTTTTCTCGTATGTCCATCCATTTTCCTGATACACTTTTCCGTATTTCATTAAATGGCCGAGCGCGCGTTTAAAAGCGGCTTTGCTCATGTTAAAACGTTCTCTGATATCGTCAGGCTCGCTTTTGTCGCTATACGGCATAGCGCCGTTTCTTGTTCTCATATACGTCAGAATGTACTCGGCATCTATAGACAACGCATCCTGTTTTCTCGGAAGCAGCGACATGTTGACTGAACCGTCTTCTTTTACTTGAATCACCCGTCCCGTGATTCTTGAGCCGAGTCTTGGCTCCTCTTTTCTTTCTGACGGATGGATAAAACCGCGGATGCCGTCGTCCGTAATGATGAATGAACCCGTTGCGATCAATCTGTACACCGTACCTGTCAGCTCTTTATTCATCAGGTCTTCTGAGGCGTCGGTAAAGAGTTCGCTGATGATATCTTCCGGCGCTGGTTTCGCAAACATGCGCCCCCGGTTCGTCACCTTCAGCATACAGTAGAGCTTGTCGCCTTTTTGCGGCCAGACATCCTCGTATGGCGGCAAATGCTCAGTTGCGACAAGCGCATCCTTGGATAAGCCGACATCAACGAAAACGCCCATATCTTCCACTTTATCCACCACTTCGACCCAGCCGTACTCGTCCGCGCTGATGGACGGAATTTTCATCGTGGCCGCAAGTCTTTCCTGCTGGTCGACGTATATAAAGACCTCTACTTCGTCTCTGTCCTCGATATCCTCAGTTATTTCACTGTTATGTAAGAGAATCGTGTCTTCTCCATCGGTCAAAAAGTAACCGAAGTCGGTTTGGTGATCTATACTCAAGGTGAGTTGCTGCCCTGGTCTCATGCTATCGTCCTTCCTGTTCCGCTTGTTTTCCGCGGATTCTGTTAACATTTTTTCCAATCATCACAAATTGATTCTTTGTTCTGTTGGAAGTTTCTCTTTATTCTACTATAATCAACACATAAGTTAAATGTTATGGAGGTTTTCATATGGCAAAAGAAAGTTCATTTGATATTGTATCCAAGGTCGAGTTGCCTGAAGTGCAAAACGCGATCCAAATCGCACTCAAGGAAATCAGCACACGCTATGACTTTAAAGGCAGCAAAAGCGACATTTCTTTAGATAAAGAGGAGCTTGTCCTCGTTTCTGATGACGAATTTAAATTAAGCCAGCTGAAAGACGTGCTGGTCAGTAAATTGATTAAGGGAAACGTGCCGACAAAAAACATTGATTACGGCAAGATTGAAAGCGCGTCAGGCGGAACGGTGCGCCAGCGCGCCAAACTTGTTCAAGGCATTGACAAGGATAATGCCAAAAAAGTTAATGCGATCATCAAAAACTCCGGACTGAAAGTCAAGTCACAAGTGCAGGATGATCAAGTTCGTGTCACCGGTAAAAACAAGGATGATCTGCAGCAGATTATTACAGCAGTGAGAGGCGCAGATTTGCCAATTGACGTTCAATTTATAAATTTCAGATAAATTTTCTGAATCCTATTGATTATTGTCTTTATTTTCGGTAAATTTAGAGAAAGGGAAAAAGCCCCGCAGCTTTTGGCATTTCCTCATACGAAAACTTCATATCCGTTCTTATCAAGAGAAGCAGAGGGACTGGCCCGACGAAGCTTCAGCAACCGGTGTAATGGCGTTCAGCCATGACCAAGGTGCTAAATCCAGCAAGCTCGAACAGCTTGGAAGATAAGAAGAGACAAAATCACTGACAAAGTCTTCTTCTTAAGAGGACTTTTTTTATTTCTCTTTTTTTCCTTGCTGAATGTGAATAAAGGAGGCAGACAATGGGACTTTTAGAAGATTTGCAAAAACAGGTGTTAATCGGTGACGGCGCAATGGGGACGCTCCTCTACTCCTACGGCATTGACAGGTGCTTTGAGGAACTCAACATTTCAAAGCCGGAGGAAATTCAGCGCATACATAAAGCGTACGTTGAGGCTGGAGCCAATATCATTCAAACAAATACGTACGGAGCCAATTATATTAAATTATCCAGGCACGGGCTTGAGGGTGACATTAAAAAAATGAATCAGGAGGCAGTGAAGATTGCGCGGGCTTCAGCAGGCGATGCGTACGTTTTGGGGACAATGGGCGGCATCCGCACATTTAATAAAAACGCGTACAGCCTTGACGAAATCAAACGCAGCTTTCGCGAGCAGCTGTACCTGCTCCTGCATGAACAACCGGACGGCTTGCTGTTGGAGACGTATTATGATTTGGAAGAAGCCCGTGAAGTGCTGAAAATCGCGCGCAAAGAGACCGCCCTTCCGATTATGCTTAACGTCTCCATGCACGAGCAAGGTGTACTGCAGGACGGAACACCGCTTTCTGAAGCATTGCGGTCAATCGCTGATCTCGGGGCTGATATCGTCGGCATTAACTGCCGGCTCGGCCCTTATCACATGATTGAAGCGCTAAGCGAAGTGCCGATTTTTGATGATGTGTTTTTATCCGTTTATCCGAACAGCAGTCTTCCTTCGCTTGAAGAGGGACGGCTCGTCTATGAAACAGACGACACATATTTTCAAAACAGCGCCTTAGAATTCCGCAAGCAAGGCGCGCGGATTATCGGCGGCTGCTGCGGCACCACGCCAAATCACATTCAGGCGATGGCGGAAGCGGTTGGCGGGCTTGCTCCCATTACTGAAAAAGAAGTCAAAGTCCCTGCTAAAGAATGTATTTCTGTTCAGCATGAGCGGACAGAGCCCGGCCTGAATGAGATCGCGGTTGAAAAACGCTCCATCATCGTAGAGCTGGACCCGCCGAAAAAATTGAGCTTTGATAAATTTTTGTCCGCCGCTGCTGAATTGAAAGAAGCGGGAATCAACGCCCTGACGCTCGCCGACAATTCTCTGGCTACTCCGCGGATCAGCAATGTTGCCTGCGGCGCTCTTGTGAAGCAACAGCTCGATATGCGCTCCCTTGTCCATATTACATGCCGTGACCGAAACATTATCGGCTTGCAGTCACATTTAATGGGCCTTGATACGTTAGGGCTGAATGACGTGCTGGCCATTACAGGCGACCCTTCTAAAATCGGGGATTTCCCGGGGGCGACGTCTGTGTATGATTTAACATCCTTTGATTTAATCAGGCTGATCAAACAATTCAACGAAGGACTGTCCCTGTCTGGAAAACCGCTTGGCAAGAAAACGAATTTCTCAGTCGCCGCCGCATTTAATCCTAACGTGCGCCATCTGGATAAAGCGGTGAAACGGCTTGAGAAAAAAATAGATTGCGGAGCCGATTACTTTGTTTCACAGCCTGTTTATTCCGAGCAGCAGCTCGTCGACATCCATAACGAAACAAAGCATCTGAAGACACCGATCTATATCGGCATTATGCCGCTCACAAGCAGCCGGAACGCTGAATTCATCCACAATGAAATCCCAGGCATTAAGCTGTCTGACTCTATTCGCGAAAAAATGGCTCTCGCCGGCGAGGATAAAGAGAAGCAAAAAGCGGAAGGCCTTGCGATTGCACGCTCCCTGTTGGATACGGCATGCGAGCTGTTTAACGGCATCTATTTGATCACGCCTTTTCTCAGATCTGACTTGACCGCTGAGCTCACATCGTATATCCAGCAAAAGGATGAGCAGCGCCAAAATATCTATTTGCATTAATACTAGAGACCGCCTGAACCAATCAGGCGGTCTATTTTTGCCGCATTCGTGTTACGATATAAAAAAGCCATTTTTGAGGAGAAACATCATGCTCGTAGTCAAAACCATTTTCGCGGAAGATACATACGACACCCTGCAAAAACCGGCAGACAAAGGCGTGCAGGCAGTATGGCACAATGCAAGACAACATGTCCAAGGCTGCTACGCAACGCTTGGCTGGGAACCGTTTGAGCTTCCCGGCATTGGCACACATATTGTGATGTACAAAACACTCGGAACAAGCAGGTGACCTGTATGAAGATAGCAGATGAGCTGATTGAGCTTCACGAAAAACATACCCCCGGTCTATTGCGGCTTTGCAGGCAAGCCGGGTGGCCTGATTATGGCGAACTAGAACTGAAAATGCTTGTCCAACAAGGACGCTTTTTCGGTTATCAAAATGACCGCGGAGACCTCATTTCCTGCATCGGATTGTTTTTGTTTGGCCGTCTTGCTTCAATCGGACTCGTCATCGTGGATAAGGAATACAAACGGCTCGGTCTCGGGCGGCGGATGGTAAACGCGTGCATCAGCCAAACGGATGAAAGCACATTCATCAGGCTTTGCGCCACAACAGAAGGTTTGCCTCTTTATGAAAAAGCAGGTTTTCATACGGCGGGGTCAGTCCAAAAGTACAGCTGTCACAGGTTTCAACCGATTGAAAAGCGAGATTACCTTGATGCTGAACTGACCTCCTTTCGAGAACAAGACTTTCAAGCATTAGCCGCTGCCGACCTGGCGGCTTTTGGGGGAGATCGGTCAAACCTTCTGCAACAGCTTATTTCCGCTTCAGAGGAATGTATCATCGCCAGAAACAACAAGGGGCATCTGATTGGCTACGGCCTATCTGTACAGACACCTGCCAACTTGAAATTCGGGCCCGTCATTGCGCCATCATCGGACATTGCTGCACGACTACTCAACAGGCTGGCCGCCGGCAAACAAGGTCCGATGCGCATCGATATACCGGCAGAACACACATCGTTTCATGACAGGCTGATAAAAATGGGATTTCAAGGAGACGCAGAGGCACCGCTTATGCTTTACCAGGAAAAGATGCTACCTGACCAGAATGGACATTTATATGCGTTGACTTCGCAGGCGCTCGGTTAACCCTCTTTTTCCCGAACAGGCAGTTTCTGTTCGGTTTTTTACTGTCTTAACGTTGAATAAACGAAGCTATCAGGGACATTCTAAGCAGAAGAAAAGGAGTGTGCTCTGAGATGGAATCATCAAAACAAAATAACGGAATGACGATTGTTGCAATTGGTTCAATTCCTTTAATATTAACACTTGGAAACTCAATGCTAATTCCGATTTTGCCAAAAATGAAATCTGAACTTCATTTATCACAATTTCAAGTCAGTCTCGTAATCACAGTATTTTCCTTGATTGCGGCGTTCGCCATTCCGATTGTCGGTTATCTCGCAGACCGGTTCTCAAGGAAAATCATCATTATTCCCTGCTTATTTCTGTATGGTGCCGGCGGCTTGTTAGCCGGATTTGCCGCAGGTTTTTTTGACAATGCCTACCCTTGGGTCATGGCAGGACGGGCGCTTCAAGGAATCGGGGCAGCCGGAACCGGCCCGATTGCCATGGCGCTGACGGGGGATCTGTTTAAAGGCGCCCAGGAAAGCAAGGTGCTCGGCCTCGTTGAAGCTTCAAACGGCATGGGGAAAGTGCTTTCGCCAATCATCGGCTCCCTTATCGCCCTGCTTGTCTGGTATGGCGCGTTTTTTGCCTTCCCTGTGTTTTGCATCATTTCGATCGTGCTGACTTGGGTTTTTATTAAAGAAAAGAAAAAGGAAAAAGAACCGCCCCCGATCGGAAAATACGCGAAAGGCCTGTTAAGTGTTTTTAAACATGAAGGCAGATGGCTATTTACCGCTTATTTAGCCGGTGCGACTTGTTTGTTTACCTTGTTCGGGATCCTCTTTTACCTATCTGATGTCCTTGAAAAAACGTACGATACCGACGGCGTCAAAAAAGGCTTGATTTTGGCGATTCCGCTTTTGGTCATGTGTGTGACGTCCTATATAACCGGAAGCAAAATCGGGAAAAAGCAATCGCTGATGAAAAAGCTGATCGTCCTTGGATTGGCTTTTATGACGGTTTCTTACGCATCATTGTCTTTCATTGAAAATCTTGTGTTCTTTATCAGCGTTCTCGTGTTGAGCAGTATAGGCTCCGGCCTTGTCCTTCCTTGTGTGAACAGCTTTATTACCGGGGCTGTCGGTAAAGAAAGACGGGGATTTGTGACCTCGCTGTATGGATCGGTTCGTTTTTTAGGCGTTGCCATCGGGCCTCCCATTTTCGGCCGCCTCATGCAATGGTCCAGACCCGGCATGTTTTTAAGCATTGCGGGATTGACGCTTGTTGTCGGCATTCTCGTGATGTTGCTCATCCATGTGAATCAAAACAAAGAAGACACAAAAGAAAAAGAAGATTCTAAAAAGGCTGGCAATCGGCTTCAGCCTGCTCAGGAAAGGTAGTATCAGTTTGAAAATCGAACGGGTTGAGACCTTTCCGCTTTTGCATCGGTTGAAAGAGCCGTACGGAGACGCAAACGGATTCAAACAGTATCGAACTTGCTATCTCATCAGAATTGTCACAGAAAGCGGGATTGACGGCTGGGGAGAGTGTGTTGATTGGCTCCCGACTCTCCATGTCGGTTTTACCAAACGGATCATTCCTTATCTTTTAGGAAAACAGGCCGGCAGCCGCCTGCCATTAGTGCGCACGATTCAGAAATGGCATCAGCGCGCGGCCTCCGCCGTGAGCATGGCGCTGACAGAGATTGCGGCCAAAGCTGCGGATTGTTCGGTTTGCGAACTATGGGGCGGGCGGTACAGAGAAGAGATCCCTGTGTATGCCTCTTTTCAATCGTATTCAGATCACCCGCAATGGATCAGCCGTTCTGTTTCCCATGTAGAGAAGCAGTTAAAAAAAGGCTTTAAGCAAATCAAAGTCAAAATTGGCGGGACTGCATTTGAGGAAGATTTTCGGCACATTAACGCCCTGCAGCATACGGCCGGCAGCTCCATGACGATGATTCTGGACGCGAACCAAAGCTACGACGCCGCGGCCGCTTTCAAATGGGAACCTTATATTTCAGAGTGGATGAACATTGGCTGGTTTGAGGAGCCTTTGCCCTTTGATCAGCCGCAGGATTACGCGCTGCTCCGCAGCCGTTTATCTGTTCCAGTTGCCGGGGGAGAAAACATGAAAGGAGCGGCTCAATTTGCCTCCCTTCTTTCACAGCGGTGCTTGGATATGATTCAGCCTGATGTTATGCATGTCAACGGGATCGATGAGTTCCGGGACTGCCTCCAGCTCGCGCGTTATTTCGGCGTCAGAGCATCTGCACATGCCTATGATGGATCGCTCTCACGCCTATATTCTTTATTTGCGCAGGCCTGCCTGGCTCCATGGTCTAAAATGAAAAGTGACCAAATTGAACCGATTGAGTGGGACGTCATGGAGAATCCTTTTACAGATCTCATCAGCCTTCAGCCTTCAAAAGGAATGGTCCACATTCCGAAAGGCACAGGCATTGGCTTAGACATCAATATGGACATCATCAGCCGCTATAAGTGGGATGGCTCAGCCTATTAAGCTGGGCCATTTCCTTTTTTGCAGACATAAATCTTGGACAGCCTCATAAAATGGAAACAGCGGACAAGTCTTTTCATAAAGGAGCAATTGACGTAATGGCTGAACTGCTGATGAAAGCAAAACTCACGTTTATGATTGTCGTAGGCGGCGTACTGCAGGGACTCGGCATGTCCTTGTTTTTATTTCCGCATGATATTCCGACAGGCGGGGCAGCAGGTATTGCGGTGCTATTGCATTATCTGTTTCAGATTCCCCATGGCTTTTCAGTATGGGCCGTGAATGTGTCGATGCTTTTTACCGCTTTAAAATGGCTGGAGATGAGAACATTCACCGGCACCCTCGCCTCGATTACCGTCACATCTGTCTCGGTATTGATCTTTGACGCGATTGTTCCGGATATCACATCAAACCTGTGGATTGATCTGGCAAGCGGCGCTGTGTTATTGGGACTCGGTATCGGACTTTTATACAAATATAAAATTTCAAACGGAGGATTCGGAGCCCTTGCTCTGATGATTTCCATTTATCGGGGAGGCAATCCCGGAACGATCCTGCTCATCATGAATTGCATCATTTTTATGGTGACCGCTTCAATTATTGACTGGGGCATCGTGTTCCAAGCCCTGATATGCCAAGTGATATCAACTAGAGTCATTGATTTTATCTATAACATCCGCCTGACTTCCCTTCCCTATCTCACGCCTATGTACCGCCATAAAAAATAATAGGCAGAGGCTCTCTGTAAGGCGAGAGCCCCGCAGCCACCGTTTTACAAATAAAAGGTATCGGATCTTAACCCTAAACGCAGCGTCTCCAACGCGATCGCATCTTGAAACGGGATGTTGGCCAGATTCACATTCGACCCGACCCTTTGGATAAACCCCTGCTGGAGCGTTTTGTTCGGCGCTTCAAAAATCAGCCTTGTGATATCAATATCCGAGGACATGATGTCATCAACAATTTGAAACCGGACATCCCCGCTGCTGGAACAGATTCCGCCTGTCCCGCTCTCCCTTGCCTCTGTCATCACTTTTTCCGCGCCCGCTTCCATATCCTCAACGATATACTCAAGCCATTCCTCGGAGCTTTGCCGGCTTGATAATTCCGCATCCTTGCTGCCCACCTCGCTCAGCACAAGAAATTCATCAGAAAAATCGGCAATATAAGCCGCTTTCTCTTTATTTGTCATCGGAAGCGTGCCATTTGAAATCTCGATATATTCACAGCCGAAATAGGTGCAGTACCGATGAAATTCATTCACTTTTTTCTGGCTCACATACTTCTCAAACAGTGTGCCGCCAAAGAAAAATTGAATGTCGTGCTCTTTCAGCGTGCTGATTTTTTCTTCAAGGTCTTTCGTAAGTAATGATGTGCCCCAACCGAATTTCACAAAATCAATATAGTCAGACGCCGCTGTGATGACATCTTTGAAATATTGCAAAGGATAGCCGTTATCAATTAAAATGGTCTGCCCGGTTTCTCTCGGCTTGCTTGTTCTCACTGGCAATTCTAGTGAAAAATCATTCATATTATGACCCTCTCTATCGTAGGAACTTCTCTTTCTTGTCTCACTTTCATGACAAAATCGCCTGCCAATTCTTTTGTGCAATAGGCGATGTCTTCTGGATCAAACAATGGCTGGCGGCGGTCAAAAAATTTCTCCGCAACAGTAGAGCGATTGATTCTTTCAATCGCCTCCGCAGCCGTTACCTCATTTGTCTCTTCAATGATGCCCTTTATATACTGCGCACACACCATGTCGTCATCACCTGACGGATGGGAAGCGACAATGTTGATCACGCAATTCTTGTCGCCAAGCGTTTTCACGTGCTCTGCCGTTGTTCTGGCGTTGGAAAATCCAGTCACGAACAAGTGCTTGGCGTTCAGCGCCCCTAACGCCGCTGTGACGCCGTTTGTTGTTTTCTGGACCAGGTGCTTATCCGCCATGTCCTGCTCCGCCATGCGTTTTGGCGAATTATCCAAATCAAATCCGCTGATACCGACCCCCTTTTCTTCTCCCGTCAATACATAATCCGGATAGGTGTTTTTCAGTGCAAAGGCTTCGTCAGCTGTCCGGACCAAGTAAATCTCTTTCGCCCCGCCGATAAACGCATAATGGGCGACCGTAAAGGCTCTGATGACATCAATCACGATATGAATATCCCCCGGGGCAAGCGTATGATGATGCCCCTGATAAATGGTAATCGGCATAATACCTCTCCTTGGGCATAAAACCATTTTGCTTAAAAGCATATTCAGGCGGTCTCTTAATGGTTCCGCTCCTCATTTTAGGCGCGGGCCGCACCTGAAAAACCTGAACCTTTATGCAAAACATGAATAGTCTGCCTATAACTCGATCAATAGATAAAAAACAGAGATGCAAACGGGGGGAAAACGTTGAAGGAGCAAATCATCACTTATGACACGTGGAACGACACGCTGTCCAAACAGATAACAGATCAATTGATCGATGAGCTCGATGTGTTGAAATGGGCTTTCCGAACATACGGGGATAAGATTGTGTACGCGTGCAGCTTTGGCGCAGAAGGAATGGTGCTACTCGATCTCATATCAAAAATCAACAAAAACGCGCACATCATCTTTTTGGATACAGGGCTGCATTTTCACGAAACGTATGAGCTGATCGAGACCGTCAAAGAGCGATATCCGGCATTTACAATCCAGCTGCTCAAACCCGAGCTCAGCTTAAAAGAGCAGGAAACAACATACGGTGGAGAACTGTGGAAGCATAACCCGAATTTCTGCTGCCAATTGAGAAAGATTGAACCGCTGCAAAAGCACCTGTCCGGCATGACAGCTTGGATTTCGGGACTGCGCCGTGAGCAATCACCCACGAGAAAGCATATTCAATACGTGAATCTTGACCAGAAGTTCAAACTGATCAAAATTTGCCCGCTCATCCACTGGACATGGGATGACGTGTGGACGTACATCCGCCTGCACCATTTGCCTTATAACAAACTGCACGATCAACATTACCCGAGCATAGGCTGTGAAATGTGTACGTTGCCTTCCTCGGACCCGAACAATGAGAGGGCCGGAAGATGGGCCGGACGGGAGAAAACAGAATGCGGCCTGCATCAAGATTAATGGCCGGCATGTCTTTGTTAAGGGATTGAAAACATGTTGAGCGCTGCTAAAACTTTCAGCAAGCGCAGATAAGAAAACAAAGCAAACGTAAAAATGGAGGTTGAACACGTTGAATGGAAACGAACCCCATGGAGGGGTGTTAATCAACCGCTGCGATCCCGCATGCCATTTTGAAGGGTGCACGTGCGAAGCGGAGCTGGACCAACTTGCACTGAGCGACCTGGAGCTTATCGCGATCGGCGGCTACAGCCCGTTAACTGGTTTTTTGGGAGAAAAAGATTATCATTCTGTTGTGAAAGAAATGAGGCTGGCAAACGGATTGCCGTGGAGCCTGCCAATTACGCTAACGGTCAAGGAAGAAACAGCAAACAAACTGTCTGCCGGAGATCGCGTCAAGCTTGTGAGAGACGGCGTTGCCTACGGCATGATCACAGTCACTGATATTTACCGGCCTGATAAAACACAAGAAGCGCTGTCTGTTTTTCAAACAACCGATCCTGCCCACCCAGGCGTAAAAAAATTGCTGGAGCGTCCGGATTACTATATCGGAGGGCCTGTCACGGTCAGCCGCCTGCCCGACAAATCCTTCGAACAGTTCTATGCGGCGCCTGCCGAAACAAGAGCGGCCTTTACAAAACTCGGCTGGAAAACGATTGTTGGTTTTCAAACCAGGAACCCTGTTCACAGAGCGCATGAATATATTCAAAAAACAGCGTTGGAAACGGTCGACGGTCTGCTGCTTCACCCGCTTGTCGGAGAAACGAAGTCAGATGATATCCCGAGTGATATCAGAATGGAGAGCTACCAGGTTTTGCTTGATCACTATTATCCAAAGGATCGTGTCATGTTATCGGTTTTCCCTGCCGCCATGCGGTATGCAGGTCCGCGTGAAGCGATTTTCCATGCGCTCGTCCGCAAAAATTACGGCTGCACCCATTTTATTGTAGGCCGAGATCATGCGGGTGTCGGCAGCTATTACGGAACGTACGACGCGCAACATATTTTTCAATCATTCACAGAAGAGGAGCTGGGCATCAAGCCGCTGTTTTTTGAACACAGCTTTTACTGCCGGAAATGCGGAAACATGGGCACCTCAAAAACGTGTCCGCACAGCCCAAGAGACCACATCCACTTATCGGGCACAAAAGTGAGAGAGCTTCTTCGCCAAGGCAAAAAGCCGCCTAAAGAATTCAGCCGGCCTGAGGTCGCCAACGTGCTGATCAAGGGACTTCATCAACAGCCTGTTGCGATCCAGCAAAACAACGGGGGATTGCAATGACTCACAAACCGAACCTCATTTGGCACCCCGCTGCCATTTCAAAGTCTGACAGACAATCCTTAAACGGACACAAAAGCTGCGTTCTCTGGTTTACCGGGCTGTCGGGCTCAGGAAAATCGGTGCTGGCCAATGCCGTTGATGAAAAGCTGTACCGGATGGGCATTCAGAGCTATGTGCTTGACGGCGATAATATCCGCCACGGCTTAAACAAAGACCTTGGTTTTCAGATTGAAGACAGGATTGAAAACATCCGCCGGATCGGAGAAGTGTCGAAGCTGTTTGTCGATAGCGGGCAAATGATTTTAACGGCTTTTATTTCTCCATTCAGAGAAGACCGTGACATGGTCAGAGCGCTCTTTCCTCAAGGAGAATTCTTTGAAATTTACGTAAAATGCCCGCTGCATGTCTGTGAACAGCGCGATCCGAAGGGGCTTTATCAAAAAGCGCGAAACGGAGAGATCAAACATTTTACCGGGATCGATTCTCCGTATGAAGCGCCGCTTTCACCGGACTTCATCATTGAATCAGACCAGATCTCTATTTCCGATGGAGCTGACATCATCATTGCGGAACTGCAAACCAAAGGCATCATAAAAAAACCCGAATGATATCGGGTTTTTTCTTATGATTTGGCGAATTGCGCAATCAAACGGTTCATCTTCTCTTTTTCCTCATAAAAAGCGCCGTGCCCACTGTTTGCAAACGGAACCAATTCCGACTGCTTGATGCCGCGCTTCAATTCTTTCGCGAAATCAAACGGCGCAATTTGATCCTTACTCCCGTGCAGGATCAGTGCTGGAACTTTGATTGACACAAGATCCTTTCTGAGATCCTCGTCTCTTAATGCATGGCCTGAGCGGATCGTCCCGTAGGAGGAAGCCTCCAGCATCAAATGGAGAAACCACCGCCTGAGCTCTGGTGATACCTCTTTCTCAAAAAATTGTTTCCCTAAATCATCCAGCGTTTTTGGCCGATCCATTTTGAATTGTTCAATCATATCGTCAATATCCTGCTTCCTCATCCCGTACGGATAACCCGGGCGTTTTGTAAATGCGGGCGCCGCTGCTGACAATAAAATCAGCTTATCAATATCGGCTCCATCATGCCTTGCCATATAACGGATGGCAATGGCGCCGCCCATCGAAAAACCGGCAAGCACCGCGTTTTCAAGCTGCAGCGTATAAATGACTGCCTTCACATCGTCGGCCATCGTATCATAATCGTAGCCTTCCCAAGGGCGGTCAGATTGCCCATATCCCCGGAAATCAATGCCAATAAAACGAAATCCTCTTTTCGGAAGCTCATTCATTTGATATTCAAACATCTTATGATTCAACGGCCACCCGTGCAAAAAGATGATCGGCCTTCCATGCCCGATATCCTCTACAAACAATGTGACATGCTCCTCGGTTTTGACGTAATGCCCCATTTCGCATTCCTCCTGTTCCCTTTTCTTTCCCGGCCTGTAAACGCCTTGACGCACAGGAAGCTTTCCATTTATGCTTACAAAACAAGCGGGCTGCTGTACCAAGAAAAGGCTCTTCACGATTCACTATATGTAGCAATCCCCGTAACGATCTATTAAATTGATCCCGAAGACGTCTGGTTTTCGGGCAGCAAAGGATGTCATCGTATGAATAAAATAGTGATTCAAAAACCGCACATACCGGAAAGCCTGCAAACCGCAGATTTTCATGAAACCGTGACACAGGATGATGTGGTCAGCATGCATTTGTTTCAAAATTGCACAATCTGTGGCGAAGATATCGACAGACTTTGTGTGGAAAAAACGCTTTTCAGAAATGTCGTGTTTATTGATGTGTCTTTCCGGCATATTGAATTGACCGATGTGATCTTTGAAAAATGTGATCTGTCAAACGCCGATTTCAGCGGAGCTGTCATTCACAGAACTTCCATTAAGCAATCCAAAATGGTTGGAATGAATGTGGCGGAATCAACGCTGCGGAATGTGTCATTCGAGGAGTGCCACGGACATTTCAGCTCATTTTCGTACTCAAATATGAAACAAGTTCGATTTGATCGCTGCGCCCTTTTGCAAAGTGAGTGCAGCAATACGATGCTCCAGCACACACACTTTGACGGATGCGAACTGGAAGGTGCGAACTTTTCCGGCACGTCCCTTCAAAACATGGACATCAGCACGTGCCGCTTTGACCAGCTTCATGTCTCTCTCGACAAATTGAAAGGCTGCAAAATCGCGCCGGAGCACGCGATTGCTTTTGCCAGGTCGCTTGGAGCTGTCATTGTATAACAAACGCTTAAGACATCATCAGGCGTCGGGCTGTATCAGCTGCCGCTTGAATGCCCTTTTCCAAATCCGCAAGAGATGCATAAGAATATGACAGCCTGATGCTGCTTCGCTCTTCGCCGTTGTAAATAGAACCGGGATTCACCAGCACCTGCTGTTTCAGCAGTTCATGAAAGAAATGGCTGACAGGCAAGGGTTTGTGAAATGTCACCCATATATAAAAGCCGCCTGCCGGAATCCGCCACGTGGCGATGTCTCCGGCATACCGCTTGAGAAACTGAACTGCCGCGTCTCTCTTTTGTTTTAAGACCCCGCGTATCCAAGTCAGATGCTTTTCATAATGCCCCTGCGACAGCCATTCGGCGGCCGCCCACTGGGACAATCCGCTCGAGCCGTAGTCTGTCTGCATTTTAATGTCGGCCAGCCGTTCAATGACCGGCTCCGGTCCGGCCAGCCAACCGATTCGAAGGCCAGGGCTCACTGTTTTTGAAAACGTGCCCACATATAAAACATTGCCTTCATGATCCATTGCTTTTAACGGCTGTGCCGGTTTTTCTTCAAACCATAAATCACCGTACGCATCATCCTCAATAATCGGCAGCTGCTCTTTTTTTGACAGGCCGATGATCTCTTTCCTTCGCTGCTCTGACATGACAGTGCCCGTCGGATTATGAAACGACGGTATGGTGTAAAGCAGCTGTCCCCCGTATTGTTTTCGATAAGAAGAAACCAGCCCCGTTTTGATTCCCGATTCATCCATCGGCAAGCCGCGAAGCCGCATCCCCGCTGATTGAAACACATGCAATGATTGAAGGTAGGACGGCTTTTCGGTCAAAATGACAGAACCTCGTTTTAAAAGCCCGATCGAGATGAGCTGAAGCGCCTGAAGTGCCCCGGACACAATGAAAATCGCTGACGGTGATACATGGATCTGCTTGCTTTTTAAATGATCCGCCACCGCCTCCCTCAACTTAGGATTTCCTTTCGGCTGCTCGTATCCTAAAGACAGGGCGTGCGGATTGATCTGCTGAAACATCCGGCGCATTGTGTCAACAGGCAGCAGATCCGGTGAAAGCTCCCCTGTGCCTAATCTGATGATATCCGCTCTTGGTTCGTTTTGATGAATCCCCTGAATGATAGAAGAATTTGGGTGATGAATGCCCGAACGGACGTAATCGTTCCAATCTAGCGGAGGCTCAGCCGCCAGCACGCTCCACGTACTGTTTACAACCTTCGTGCCCCCGCCCCTTCTCCCCTCTAACAGGCCTTGAGAAGTGAGTTCATCAATGGCTGCTGTCACTGTGCTGCGGTTCACTTGAAACATATCGGCCAGCGTTCTCTGCGAAGGAATTTTCGTCCCCACAGCCCACTCTCCGTGAAGAATTTTATCTTTTATGTATTGTTCGATCTGCCGATGCAGCGGAACATCCGAATATCGGCTTGGCTGCCATTGCGTCAAGGTCATCCCCCCTCTTTTCTTCACATTATACATTTGGCTGGTTCTCAACCCAACCAAATGGCCGGTGACTCGGGAAAAAATCTCCCTTATGATTGAAAAAACAGATGTGAAAGGAGTTTTTTCAGCATGAATGCAATCATTCACGGAGTTGTGCTTGCCTTTGGCCTCATTTTGCCGCTGGGAGCGCAGAATGTATTTATTTTTCAGCAAGGGGCGTGGCAAAGGCATATTTGGCGGGCACTTCCTGCCATCATCAGCGCTTCTGTCTGCGATACTCTGTTAATTGTTTTAGCTGTTGCTGGCGTATCTGTCATCGTCCAGCAGCTGCCTGTGTTTGAAACAGTGATGATGGCCGGCGGATTTTTGTTTCTCCTCTATATGGGCTGGGTGACTTGGAACAGCCGTCCGGAAGCAAACCAAAATGAGGAAAATACGTTCACAGCTAAAAAACAAGCTGCGTTTGCGGCCGCCGTTTCTCTTTTAAATCCGCACGCTATTCTGGACACGATCGGCGTCATTGGCACGAGCTCGCTCCAATACTCTGGGAATGAGAAATGGCTCTTTATGGCCGCATGCATCGCTGTGTCTTGGATTTGGTTTATCAGTCTTGCGATAGCGGGACGGCTGTTTCAGACAATGGATACAAGCGGCAGGCTTATGCTGATCGTAAACAAATGCTCGGCAGTTGTAATGTGGATAGCAGCAGGATATTTCGGGGCATCATTATTCAGAAATTAAAGGAAAAACAAAAGAGACAGCGAATGTCATAGAAAAGGAGGCAATGCTGATGACTGATGCTAAACAGTTTTATGACTACCACGCGTGGGCAAACAAGCGAATATTCAATCATATCGAAAACCTGCCAGAGGAAACAGCTTATCAAGAAGTACAAAGCGTATTCCCTTCTATCAGCGATGTGCTGCTTCATATGTGCAGGGCTGACTACATTTGGCTGAAGACTCTTTCAGGAGCAACCTACCAAGAGGTGATAGACAGCGTCGGAAAATTCGAGGCCGCGCATCGTAATTTGGCAGTGATAAAAGAGCATGTTTCTGAACTGGAGGCACAGTATCACGATTTCTTCAGCCGCCAGACGGACTTTGAACAGCAGGTCTTATTTCAGCATCCGACACACGGGACACTGGCAACAACTTATACAGGGGTCATCCTGCATGTCGTCAATCACGGCACGTATCATAGAGGGAACGTGACCGCTATGCTGAGACAGCTTGGCCATTCAGGCGTACCTACTGATTATGTGTACTATTTATATGAAAAGAAAGAAAGCAAGGGCTAAACTGTCCTTGCTTTTTTGATCGCAAAGAGGTACGTGCGGGAGTGCCGACGTCTATAAACGAATATGAGCACGATTCACATCCAGCTGTACAGGCCTGCCGGTTCGATACGAATGGGTCGCGGCAATGCCCACTTCTAAATTGATCGTTGCATCGACATCTGTCACGATCGGTGTTTTTCCATCCCGCACACACTCGGCAAAATGCTGCAGCTCTAAGCAGTAGGCTTCATGAAAACGAGTTTGAAAGTCTGGAATAATGTCATAGCTGCTCCCTTTCGCCGACAGGATGGTCACATGTTGGTTTCTCAATGTCCCTATGAAAATACTCCCCTCTGTCCCGATAACCTCCGCTCGAATGTCATGTCCGTATGGAGAGGTTCTGCTTGCCTCGACATCTCCCGCAGCACCCGAGTCAAATTCTAAATACGTCAGCGCCTGATCCACATCGCCATACTGCTCCATAAACGGATTCTTCAGTATCCTGCCGTGTCCCGAAACAGAAGTAATCTCCGCTCCTAGCAAATAACGGGCCATATCATAGTCATGGATGGAGCAGTCTATAAAGATCCCGCCGCTGTGTTTGATAAACGCTGCCGGAGGCGCTCCCTGGTCACGCGTAAAGCCTTTATAATAGATGGGTTTGCCGATTTCTCCAGCGTCGATCCGCCGTTTGGCATCTGCGTACGCGGGATCGAATCGCCTCATAAAGCCGACTTGGCAAATGACGCCGGTCTCTTTCACTTTTTCAGAAACCGCTTTTGATTCCTCAAGTCTTAATGTTAACGGTTTTTCAACGAAGATGTGCTTTCCGTTCTCCGCTGCTTTGATGATCATATCGCCATGTGTGCTTGTCGGCGTTACGATAATGACAGCGTCAATGCCGGGATCTTCTAACAGCTCATTCGGGTTCTCAGACCATTTTTCGATACCGAATTCTTTGGCAACCTGCTCCGCTCTCCCTTTCATCGGATCAGCGACACTGACCAGCTTTGCCCCCAGAACACGGGTGACGAGATTTTTCGCATGATCATAGCCGAGCCGTCCTAATCCTAATACCGCGCATCTTACTTGATGTTCCACGTCCCATCCTCTCCTTTACCGCATTTTTGAACCGCTTCAGGAAAGCGCTTTCTTACAATAGCTAAAAAAACAGCGCTCCAAACCGCTTTCACACCTTGCGCAAGCGCTTTCTCAAAAGGTGGTTTCATTTTACAATGTCTTATGCCTGCACGCAATATGTTTTTTGGCTTCAACTGTCAACATGAAAAAACCCGCTCATTAGCGGGCTCGTGTTTTGAGCGTTGATGTGGAATGCCTGACCACAAGCTCAGGCGGCAGCACGATTTTTTGTTTCATCTTTCGTTTTCCTTCGATGGCTTCGGCCAGCAGCTCGATGACGCACTGTCCCATATCTTTAATCGGCTGGGCCACGGTCGTCAGGGGCGGGGCCGCCATTTCTGCAAGTATCGTGTTATCAAAACCGATGATGGAAAGGTCATCCGGCACTTTTATGCCTCTTATCCTCGCAGCTTGTATGGCGGCGCAGGCCAGTACGTCGTTGAAGGCAAAAATAGCCGTCGGGGCGTTCCTGTCCAGCAATTTTCCCGCTTCTTCTTTGC
This sequence comes from Bacillus sp. MSP13, assembly GCF_000815295.1. Lineage (NCBI taxonomy): Bacteria > Bacillati > Bacillota > Bacilli > Caryophanales > Bacillaceae > Bacillus > Bacillus sp. MSP13. The sequence continues at coordinate 200,166 of NZ_JXAQ01000002.1, read as the reverse complement.
CGCTTTCCAAAGAAAACCGTGTCGGAACGATAAGCGATTCATCGACAGGCACGTTCGCCTCCTCCATCGCCTGGCGGAAGCCTTTGATCCTGTTTTTTTCACCCGTTGTTGATCCGTCCCCAACAATGCAGGCGATGTTCGTATGCCCGAGTGACAGCAGGTGCTTGGCTGCCTCATAACCGCCGCGAACGTCATCCATGACAACAATATCCATCGGAAGCAGCGGCTTATCCTGCGAAATCATCGCAAGCGGAATTTGTTCGCTGGCGATTTCCTCCAAAGCAGACATGCTGTCATGATTCTCAATCCCAGTCGCAAAAATAATGCCATCCACTTTTTTCTGCTTCAGCACTGAAAAATACTTTGTTTCTTTTTTCGGATCGTAATCAGTGCTGCAAATCATCATTTGAAAACCGAGCTCATCCGCCTTTTCCTCAATGCTTTTGGCCAGTTCGCCGTAAAACGGGTTTGAAATATCTGGCGTCACAAGCGCAATCATATTCGTTCGTTTTCCCGTCAACGCCGCGGCATGGACATTGGGCGTATACGCCATTTCCTTCATGACATTGATCACCTTCTGCCGCGTTTTGCCGCTGATTCTGCCGGTATTGTTAATGACACGCGACACCGTTGTAATCGAGACCCCCGCCGCCCTTGCCACATCGTAAATGGTCGTTTTCATATTCATCCCTCGTCTGGTTATTGAACTTTCCGGCTGACAATTTTCCGGTATTCAATTGGTGAAATGCCTTCTATCTGCTTAAAGAGTTTGGAAAAGTATGTCGGGTCTTCCATTCCGACCGTTTCCGCAATGACGCCCATTTTATCGTTTGTAGAGGATAGAAGACGCTTCGCTTCCGTCATTCTCACCCGGTTCGTGTATTGTGCCGGGGTAACGCCGAGCACCTGTTGCATGCAGCGGCTCACATAATCCTGATGATAGTGAAGGGCGAGTGATAGATCTTTGATTGTTGTTTTTTCCTTATAATGCTCCTGTAAGTACCGGGCCGCCTCCCAGGCAACCCGCTCTTTCGCAGACGGAATTTGAAACGCCTCTTTTTGAAGATGCAGCATCAGCTCCTCAAATAAGATTTGTTTTCTAAGCGGCAAATCGGAGTTTTCCGCGGAGTAATCGATCAGCCTTTCAAACTGCTGCGCCATAAACTGCGGGCGCTGCACCTTGCCTTTTCTCGGCAAAGCCAGTCCGTAGCGGGCCGGCTCCACGAAGCTCCCTTTCTCCTGTTGCAGCTCAGACCAATTGCTGCCTCCCTTTGCCGTCAATTCATATCGGTTTTCATCAAAGTGAAGCCAATAATAGGAGGTCGCTTCATCACTGCCCTTCGTTCCATAGTGTTCAAGACCGGGAGAAAGCAAGATGTACTCGCCTCCCTCTACAGAGAACGATTGTTCATTTTCCGTTATATATAACGTTCCCTGCTTGACGTATATCAGGTCAAACACAGAGAATACGCGTTTTACATGGGTTTCTCCCCTTTTAAAAACCCCTTCTCCGGCTGCGATAAATACCGGGAATGGGGGAACTGTAAACTGGATGCGGGGCAATTTGGTCATCCTCCTTTTTAAGTCGGATTTTTGCAAGAAGTATCGTTTCTCTCCCTTTTTATTATAAGGAAATGGAGGTACACTTTAAAACGTTGATTTTATTTACGAAAGGGGTTAGACACAATGAAACAAGCTGTCTTCAAATCAACTGCTTTGAAAAAACCCGCTGACAAGTCGTTTTCCTTATTTACGCTTACTTGGCCGATCTTTATTGAGGTCTCATTATATATGTTTATGGGTAATGCCGATACACTGATGCTCAGCCAATACTCAGACAACAGCGTGGCAGCAGTCGGCGTCAGCAACCAGATTTTGAATTTAATTATCGTGATGTTCAGCTTTATCGCAACAGGAACGACCGTAATCATTTCACAATTTTTAGGGTCACGGCAAAAGAAAGAAGCCATGGAAGTCGCTTATGTGTCAATCGGCGCCAACTTCTTCATCAGCCTTGCCATCAGCGCCCTCGTCTTTTTCGCGGCGGTCCCTCTCCTTCATATGATGGGATTATCAAACGAACTGATGCCTGATGCGAAAGTCTTCTTACAAGTTGTCGGAGGTCTGTCCTTTATTCAAGCTTTAATCATGACATTCAGCGCGATCTTAAAAAGCTATGGTTATACAAAAGATACGATGTTTGTCACAATCGGCATGAACCTTTTCAATATTGCCGGAAACTTTATTGTGATTTTCGGACTGTTTGGCTTTCCTGTTCTCGGCGTTACCGGTGTGGCCATATCCACATCTATCGCCCGCGTCATCGGATTAATCGCGATGATTGTCATTGTCAACAAACGCATTCAGCTTAAGATGTCACTGAAAAAAGTCTTTCATATGCATAAAGAGCATTTGCGCAAGCTGCTGAAAATCGGCATCCCTTCTGCGGGAGAACAGCTTTCATACAACCTGTCGCAAATGATTGTCACTTATTTTATCGCCATCATGGGCGCGCAGGCTTTAACAACAAAAGTGTACACGCAAAATATTACGATGTTTATTTTGCTGTTCGGCACCGCGATCAGCCAAGGCACGCAAATTTTAATCGGCCGCTATATCGGCGGCAAACAGTTTGACGCCGCTTATGAGCGCTGCATGAAGAGCTTATATTGGGCACTCGGAATTGCCGCGGCAACATCAGTTTTAATGACGATCTTTTCAAAAAACCTGATCGGCATCTTTACACAAAGCCCTGATATTATCGCGACTGCGAGCCTTTTGATTGCGATGACGATTATTCTTGAACCGGGCCGTTCATTTAACGTCGTCATAATCAACTCCTTGCGGGCGGCTGGCGATGCGAAATTCCCTGTCTACATGGCCATGATTTCGATGTGGGGCATCGGGCTCCCTCTTGCTTATCTATTCGGCATCCACCTCGGTTTCGGTCTTGCCGGCATTTGGATTTCCTTTATCGCGGACGAATGGGTCCGGGGAATCTTAATGTATAGAAGATGGCGCTCACGCATCTGGATTCAAAAAGGTATGGCATAACACCCGGCACAAACAAGGCCGGGTGTTTTTTTATATGTCGGACAGAATCCCCTTCGCTTCGTTCTCCGTGACCTCGTATTGCTGGCGAAAGACATCGTGCTGCGCCGACCGGATTTTTTCTAAAACAGCACGGTGCAAACGAAGAGCGGCTTTCACCGTTTTTTGAGAATACTGCGGACATAGCGGCAAGGCATCCTGACACTCCTCAAGGTAGGCTTCCGCTTCAAAAGCGATATACTCCCATGTCATTGTGAACGGCTTATTGACGGTTCCCTTCTGAAGATCGTCCTCTGTATAGCCGAATTGCTGCATCACCTGCCGGGGGATGCGGTTTTTTTGCTGTTGGCTCGTGCCGAGATCACGTAAGGTTCGAATCAGCTGTATAGCCAAGCCGAGAGAGACGGCTGCTTGTTTGAGCTGATCTTGGTTTCGGCGTGTCAGTATCGGCAGCAGCATCAATCCAGCCGCACCGCCCGTCTGATATGCATGCATGAGCAGTTCATCAAGGCTTTCGAACGGTTTATCTTCCGCTTTCTGTGCGGCAAAGAACTCACGAAATGGCTCGCTGTCCAATGTAAAGGTCTGGTACGCATGGCTAAAAGCCTTCCACAAAAAATGATTCCCGTTATATGTCCCGGAAAAAACCTGTTCCGCCTCAGCTTCAATGGCAGATAACGCGTTCTCATCCGCATTGGCCGCCGTATGGCAAAACGACAGTACCGCCCAAGCAGCTTGTCTTTGCTTCAGCGGGAGAAATGAGAATGCTTTGAAACAGGCTGGCGCGCATTCGCTGACGATCTGCCCGCACTGCTGATAGGCTTCTTTTATCTCTTTCATTTCTTTTCACTCCTATGTATCACTGCTTCTTCCAGTCTATTATGTTTTTTCCCAATTGTATATGAAGAAAAAGCCGATTCAAACTCTTTGTAAAAGGTAAGTGAGTATGTTTTTATGATGACAGCTACACTTGTCTTTCATGTCACAGGCAGGTTACTTCAATAAAAAGAGGAATGTAAGGGGGGAAAAGGATAATTGTTATTTGATGTATTCTATTAGTGGAGTGATGTGAATGATAAAATTTTTTGAGTATAACTGGCAGGTAAGGGATCAATGGTTTACTTGGTGTCATCAACTAACCACTGAAGAGTTGCTGAAAAATCGTCTTGGTGGAGTAGGAAGTATTTTATATACCCTTTTTCATATTATTGACGTGGAATATAGTTGGATTCGTGCTATCCAAGGGAAAGAAGATATCGTTGTTCAGTTCGCTGATTATCATACACTAGATCAGGTTAAATCCCTTTCAAATCGTTTCCGGACTGACATTATTGACTTTTTAGACACATATGCAGATGACATAAAAGATGAACTTGTAAGCGTTCCTTGGGATAAAGAGGTTTTATATACGAGAGATGATATATTGCACCATATCATAGCTCACGAAATTCACCATATCGGCCAACTTTCTGTATGGGCCCGGGAATTAAAATTAAGCCCCATATCAGCTCATTTCATCGGGAGAAGATTGAACTATTGAAGTAACAGAGGACTTTCGCGCAACAAGCCGTGCTTCAATATTAAAAAGGATAAGCAGAGCATATTTTCTGCCCACCTATCCTTTTTTAGTTTATAAGTCTGACATTCCATTGGGAACCTTGTAGATCATCATGTTAAATATCTTTATCCTTCATCAATATCAATGCGATACGCTTCAAACCATGTATGGATCTGAGCTAGATGGGCGATCAGCTGAGGCCCCTTCATAAGCTGCCCGAACCACGGAACCTTGAAGGAGGAGCCTTCCGTTTCTAAAAGCTGATCCAATTGTTTTCTGTCCAGCAGCGTATGGAGCACGGAGTCTTTTTGGTTTCTGATCGTTTTCAGCCATTCACTGACGCCTTTTGTATATTCCGGGTGGTGTGTTTTCGGATACGGGCTTTTTTTGCGATACAGAATGTCATCTGGCAAAATGCCCTCGAGCGCTTTGCGCAAAATGCCTTTTTCCCGGTTGTCATGCATTTTCATTTCCCATGGGATATTCCACACATATTCTACGAGCCGGTGATCAGCGAACGGCACCCGCACTTCAAGGCTCGCTCCCATGCTCATGCGGTCCTTCCGATCCAAAAGGTTTGTCATAAACCAAAGCATATTTAAATAGAAAAGCTGTCTTCTTGCTTTGTCCACACCCGTTTCTCCGTCTAATAATGGCGTTTCCGCCAAGGTTTCTTCGTATTTGGCATTTACGTATTCTTTGAGATTCAATTTTTTCTGCCATGATTCAGAAAGCAGCTTGATCCGTTCCTCTGTCGATCTCATCCATGGAAAGCCCGACTCCACGTCTGCCGTATGGAACCACGGATAACCTCCGAAAATCTCATCCGCGCACTCTCCCGACAGGCTGACGACAAAGTCCTTTTTGATTTCCCGGCAAAACCACAACAGGGATGAGTCGACATCAGCCATTCCCGGCAAGTCTTTGACCAGCACGGCTTCCTCCAAATGATCGACGAGATTCTTTTGGCTGATAACGCATTTGTGGTGCGTTGTGCCGAAGGCCTCTGTCATTTTTTCGATCCAAGGCCCATCATCATTCGGCTGAAAAGCGCTTGCTTGAAAAAATTTATCGTTCTCTTCGTAATCAATCGAATAAGTATGAAGCGGCGCATTTCCTTCCTTTTCAAAATGGCCTGCCGCAACCGCCGTAATGGCGCTTGAGTCCAGTCCGCCTGATAGGAACGTACAAACCGGCACATCCGATACAAGCTGCCGCGTCACCGCGTCCTGAAACAACGATCTGACATTGGCAACCGTGTCATCAAAACGATCCGTATGGTGTTGGCTTTCAACATTCCAATAACGCCAAATATTCAGTCCGTCTTTGGAAAACGTCAGCGCGTGAGCCGGACGGACTTCTTTTATGCCTTTAAATACACCAGTGCCCGGTGTTCTGGACGGTCCGAGCCCGAAAATTTCAGAAAGCCCTGTTCTGTCCACTCGCGCTTTGATCTCAGGGTGCGCGAGGATCGCTTTGATCTCTGACCCAAAGAGAAAAGAAGATCCTTGCTCCGTATAAAAAAACGGCTTCACGCCGAGACGGTCTCTCGCGGCAAACATGAGATCGCGCTTTTCATCCCACACAGCAAAAGCGAATATGCCATTGAGATGGTCTACACAGTCTTCCTGCCATTCAATGTAGCTGTGCAACAGCACCTCGGTATCTGATGTCCGCTCGAACTGATGGCCCCGCGCCCGCAATTCTTTGCGCAGATCCTCCGTGTTATACAGCTCGCCATTGTAAATAATGGTGTACGTATCCCCTTGAAAGGTGCATGCCATCGGCTGGCGCCCGCCTTCAATATCCACGACCGCCAGCCTTTTATGTCCGAATAAAACATGGTGCTCTCCCCAAACGCTAGAATCATCAGGCCCCCGTTTGGAAAGAGTGTCTGTCATTCTATTCATCGTTTGTTTGTTCTGGACGAGCTGCTTTTTAAAATCGACCCAACCCGTAATTCCACACATGTGATATCAGCTCCAATCCCGTTTCTTTCATAACAAATTCGTTTCTTTCAGCACCTTAGTAAGTTTATGCATCTATAGGCAGATAGTTGATTTGTCCATAAAAGAGTTGTATGGGACAGGCTTGAATTGGAAAGAAAAGAGAGGAAAGAAGAAAAAGGAGACAACATTGATGAAACGGAAACAATTATTATATAAAGAAGAACGAAAATGGGAATACGGCATCATTTTTATTGAAGAGGGCATCTGTTTAATCGAAACCGGAGAAGGCGAGATCCTTCTCGCGGACAGTCTCCATCACAGCCCAATCTGGATTCATCATAAAGGAAAGTGGGAGCAGGCCAGCTTTCAGAAGCAATTGGTTCTATCATGCGGTGAAGAAAACATCTCCCTTTCTGGCGGAGAGCGCATTCGTTATGAAAAATCAGTCAAGCGGCCGCTCATCGCGCTTTTGGATTCGCTTGATGACGAAACCTTTCTCGCATTTTTACAGCACTTGCACAGTTTTGGCTTATCGGTATTCGATTGTGTGTTCTCTTATAATAAAGGCGTCTTTTCGAATACACCTGCGGAGCAGGGTGTTTCTTTTTATCATTTTTCAAACGACACCGCCCAATGCGCGATGCAGCATCACTACAGCCATGACGGGACAGGAGACCGGTTCGAATGGACAGCTTCAAATGGAAAGCGGTCCATTATGTATTCTGCCGTCCAGCGGGGGCGCAAATAAAAAAAGCGGTGCAGGGAGCACCGCTTTTAGATTACTTTTCAACAACAACTTTTACATCCTTGCTTTCTTTTTTGTCTGGGTCAGCAGCCGTGACGTACAGCACCGTTCCGGCTTTTTGTTTTTTGATTTTCACTGAAAATGTTCCTTTCGCGTCAGCTGTGGCAGAAGCAATGACTTTCTTTGATTTGTTTTTCACTCTGATCATCGCTTTGCTGTTCGCCTTTCCTTTCACAGCCGTATCCTTCGCTTTCATCGCGTTTACTTTCGGTGTGCCCGAAGGTTTCCCTTTGACAACGACAACTTTATACGAGGTTTTTGCATCGCCTTTTGCCGCTTTCACATACAGCACTTGATCCTGTTTTTGAGTCGGAATATTGACCTTGAACGCACCGTCTTTTCCAGCTTTGGCGCTGCCGAGTTTTTTCTTGCCGTTCATGACCTCGATAAGCGTGCCTTCCTTCGCGCTTCCTCTGACAGCTGTTTGTGTGTTTTCCAGCTTGTTGACCTTGAGCTGTATATCAACCGCGCTGACAGCCTTCATGACATTTAGCCGCCCGTAACCTGAGTGCCAGTCTACTCCAGGCGTCTTCGGAATGTCAATCGGATCGCCATTATCGTCATACATTTCTTCTTCCTCGCCATCAACGCTTTCAAAGGAAATATCGTCCGCCGTCTTTTTCAAAATATCCTCTGCTTCTGTTCTTTTCAGCTTTGGATTTTGAGCAAACAACAAGCCCGCAGCTGCAGCAGCATATGGCGTCGCCATGGATGTCCCGCTCATGTACGTGACATTTCCGTTCGGCACTAAGCTCGGGATATCAGACCCTGGTGCGGAGATATCAAGACCCTTTCCATAGTTAGAAAAATCCGCGGTCATATCCATGCGGTTCGTTGCTCCGACTGACATCACATATTTAGAAGAAGCCGGATAAGATAAGGAATTGGCCCCGTCATTCCCGCTGGCTGCGGCAATCAAGACATTTTTGTCAGCCGCGTATTTCAATGCAAATTCAAGCACACGGCTATAGCCTCCGCCTAAACTTAAATTAATCACCTTGGCTCCTTTATCAGCAGCATATTTGATGCCGAGGGCAATTTGTTCAGTATCTCCGTAACCTGTAGAATCAAGCACTTTTACGGGGATGATTTTCGCTTTGGCGTTCAATCCAGTCATCGAAAAGCCATTATCGCTTTGGGCGGCGATAATGCCTGCAACGTGTGTCCCATGCCCTTGATCATCCATTGCGTCGTTATTCCGTCCGACAAAATTGCGTCCAAGATCGGTTCTTACTTTTCCTTTTAAATCGGCAAGCGAGCTGTCCACACCAGTGTCTACCACCGCAATCAAGGTATCGTTCAGCTTGCGTTTGGACAGCATGGTGCTGGCAGGCTCGTATTTCACATCCGCGTTTTTGACACCGCCGTTTTCACCATTGTTTTTGAGCGGCCATTGGTAAGGATATTGAATATCGTTTGCCAGGCTCTTGTATTCCTGCACAGGCTCGGCAAACTCTACGTTAGACATTTTGGATAATGTCGCAGCAGCGCTTTTGACCCGTTTTGCGCTTGCCGTATATGTGCCGTTTCGTTTCTCGTCTTTCGGAAGCTCAAATGAATACAGATTGTCAAACAGTTTCTTCGCCTTTTTCACATTGGAAATGTCTTTTTTCGATTGCGCGCTCGCAGAAAACCCCTTCATTTCATTATGTACGGATGAGAGGCTTTTATTGTTCTTCACCTTGAAAATGACCTTTGTTGTCTCAACTTCACTTTTTGCCGCCATTTTGTTTTCTGTTAGAATGTTTCCAGCTGTTTTGCCTTGCAGCTGCTTCATATTGAATCGTTCCGCCTGTTTCTTCATCTTTTCTTTAAGAAAAGACGGAACTGATTGTAAAGCTTTCTCGTATAGCCGATTGATCGCTTTTTGATCCTTTTCAGTTATCTGATATGAAGAAGACGCTCCGTTTTCAGACACATCATCAAACAATGGCTTTAATGTCATAAGATCCTGATAGATTTCATTTCTCGCTGTTTTATTGAATGCGAGCTTCGCCACGATAAACGGCGCCGCTTTGTAGTAAAGGCTAGTCAGCTCTTTGCCTTCAGCTGTTTGGCTCAGCTGCTCATCACGAATCGCTCTCAGCTTGTCCAAGATGCTTTTGCCCGATTTTTTCTGATCGACACTCATTTCCACCGGACATGCTTCTTCCTGTTCTACATCTGACGGCTGCTTATTGGTGCCTTTATACCCAATCGTATACTTGGCTTCCGCAGGTGCTTCTAACGTCCCGCCGTCCTCTGGCTCTTCTTCTCCAAGGTATTCAACTTTTACATAGTAAGGGCCGCCCCACGCGTATGGAAAAACAATGTTGTTTTTTCCATCATCTTCCGAGTAAGAACGGTACATCTCAAACGTTTCATCTTTAAGCGCTTTCTCCTTGCTTGGATATACAGATACATTCAGTACTGAATCACTCTTTACGGACAGTGCCATATGTGAGTTTTTCTGAATATCCGCTTTTCCCGGGGTCACTTTGTACCATTTCACCTGTTCCGGTTCCTTCATTGTGCCTGTTTGTTCTTTGCCGTTTTCCAGAGCAGCCGCCTGATCGATCGCGCCGGCTGCCGCTTTGGTTCCCGGAGAAAAAAGACTGAAGGTCAGTGCAAAAATGAGCACTGCGGCCACAAACGAGCTCCATTTTCTGCGTTTCATGATATCCCTCCTGTAAAATGATGAATCTTCTTGAAGGTATCATAATTTCATAGAACGAGATACCGCCCTAAGGTAATTTTAAGGTTATTTTAAATGTTTTTGGAATATTAGGAAAATAGTAACAAAAAACCCGGCTCCATTCATAGAGCCGGGTTCACGTTCGCACTGTTTCTATTAAAATAAGTGAAAGCCGATTGGCAAATGCAGGCCGAGCAGCACTGTCAGCACAAGGACAATGACGAAACCGATCCAGAGGCCTCCGGTTGATTTTTCTTTTTTCTTGCGGATGAGGAGCATTTCCATCAGGCCGATGGTGATGATGCCAAGAATGATTTTACCGGCGTATTCTCCGTTCCAGTTGGCGAAACGGACAAATAGCTCCACTCCTGTCAAAATAATTAAGATATAGAATAGCCGCAGAATCATATGAGTGATTTTGGCGCCCTTCGCACTTCTTGACGAATACAGTGAGTAGCTGACGAAAAGCAGAATCAGCGCTACCACCCATGTCGTAATATGTAAGTGTGTCATACAGGTTCCCCCTATCAGATAATTTACCCCACCTATCGTACCATGAACTTATCCTCTGCCACAAAGATGAATCTCAGAAAAAACGGGCGGGTCCGCGTCCGCCCTTCTATTGATTCAGCCGATATGGTTTGACAGTGTTCCGATCGGTTCAATCGTAATGTCGATTTTGTCACCTGGCCGCAAGAATTTTGGCGGCGTAAATCCCTTTCCGACGCCAGACGGCGTACCAGTGGCAATGATATCTCCCGCTTCAAGCGTCATCCCCTTGGAGAGGGTTTCAATTAATTCCGGAATGGAAAAGATCATATCGCTCGTCGAACCGGATTGGCGCAGCTCGCCGTTGACTCTTGTTTCAACCTTGAGACGCTCAGGCTCCTGAATTGATGATTGATGGACAAGGACAGGTCCCATCGGACATGTGGTATCCAGGCTTTTACCGATAAAAAACTGCTTATGCCTTTTTTGCAGATCACGCGCCGTGATATCATTCACAATCGTATAGCCGAAAATATGGTCATAGGCATTTTCTTTTGAAATGCGGGTGCCGCTTTTTCCGATGACAACAGCAAGTTCTCCTTCATAATCGAGCTGAGAGGTGACCTCTTCATGGCTGTTTACGGTATCACCATGCCCTGTAACCGTTACCGGCGATTTTGTAAACACCATCGGATGTTCCGGAATGTCAGCCTCGCTTCCCATTTCAATCGCGTGATCCCTGTAGTTTTTGCCGATGCAGATGATATTTTTTGATGGCTTAGGAATTGGTGCATGGAGCTTCACCTCAGATAATGAATAGATAAATGACCCCAGTTCATCATTCGGTTTTTTTGCCCACTCGGCCAGCTGCCTTGCATGTGAAACGAATTTTTCCCCTTCTGCGATACATTCAATCAGCGAGCCCGGAATCGTCTCTAATTCAAACAGTTTTTTTTCAGCCTTTTGCAGATCCATGATTTTCTCATCATCAATCATCAGGCCGACAAACATTCGGTTGTAAAGTTCCCCTGTCGCAAATTTCATGTTATTCCTCCATCGTCTTTTAAATCAGAATGCTCCTTCATGTATTCTCTGTCGAATGCTGAAATCCCTTTTTCTCACGACCGTTTCATTTCGTTTCAGGACGGGCTTTCAGTACATATCATGGGAATGTCGTTTTGAGGAGGAGGAAAAAGGTATGGAGAGCGTCCATTTATTTTTTCATCGGCAACAGCTTAAGGATAAAGGTACTGCCAAGGGGCTTCTGGTGACAGACCGATCAGTTTCTCCCATTCTTCTCACACAGCGTGACAAAGCGGAAAAGACATCCTATGAAATCAGCTGGGAAAAGTCTCTGCTAGGTGAAGGCACACTTTTTTTGAATGCGGAACAAGATGATCCCTCCCTGATGCGGCGCAGGCTTGCTTATTGTTTATTTGACGAGATCGGTATTCCCGCTCCCGCCGTCTCGTACATCTTTCTGACCATCAATGGCGAGCCAGAAGGCATTTATTTGAACATCAAGAACCATCAGTCAGCCGGTAGAACAAGTTGCCAAGTGAAGACAGCCGATCCAAGGGTTCCGCTTTCCGTTTTTAAACATGAATCTTCCCCGTTTTTACATGATTTTTTTACGCTGGTTCACACAGCTGAAGATGCCGAAATAGCTGAACGCATCAAAATGTATCTCGATGTCAAATCGTTTTTTTTGTGGCTGATCGGCAACGCTTGCACCAATCAAGGCATTAATTACACATTTTGTGTAAACGACTCCGGCCGGCTCTATGTTACCCCGCTGGAGACAAGAGCACTGGCGATACCCGTCACATTTGACGAAGATCCTCTGCTGACGAAAGGACGGTCGCTTGCGTCAAAGCTGCTTTCCATCCCCGCCTTCCGGTCGCAATATCACACATTAATGAAAATGTGCTGAACCGGTCATTTACCATTGAACGGCTGTCTCCTATCATCAGTAAATGGCGCCTTGACATTTGTCAAAGGTCTGATGAGGATCCTTTTATAAAAAAAAGCCCCTTTCACTTCGAAAAGGAGCAGGCAATCATCCTTAGAGAAATTGAGGAGCGGCAGGACTTTTTGCAAGCACACTTAGCAAGACTATAGTCCTTCAATATATGAAAAAAGGCCGCAGCAAAAATTGTCGCTTTTTTAGTCAAATTGACGAAAGGCAACCTTTTCAGCAAAAATAGGTTATACTAACGATATCCTCTGTTTATGAAAATAAATTCTAGAATTGGAGATAGGGCAATGAATAGTAAAATTGAAGAAATGAGAATCACACTAATTGAAACAGCACAAAAATACGGCATGAATTCAAAGGAAACGATCCAATGCAGCCAAGAGCTGGACAGTCTGCTGAATACCCGAATTAAAGAAGAAATGATTTTTGAAGGATATCCTGACAATCCCCGTATGTGAATCATTTTCTATAACGCTTGAATTCGCCGCATGGCATTCCGCTTTTTGCTCAGCACTTCTGGGACCATACCTCAGGGCGAGAATAGTCCGCCCAAAAATGAATTACCACAGCACGACATACTCCAAAAAGCTTTTCTACAAGCAAAACACCAAAGAAACTAATACAAATACACGCAGGCGGATCGCGGCACCCATCGCCGCATTTCCGCTCAGTTTGTCCATTACCCGCTTTTTTAAAAAATGAAACATAACGGCTGACAAAATGTAAAAAGCTGATATATCCTCTTTACATTTTCCTCACACAAATATGTGTCTGTCATAAACTATCGTGAATCGCCCAAAGGAAATTAATTTCTATTTTAACTCTACCTGCATTTTTTCAATTTTACAACAAAGGATGTGCTCGTATGCCGGCCATTGTCGGAGCGTTTAAAATTAATGCGATTGGTACGAGCGGAGTCGTTCACATCGGGGACTGCATTACAATTTCTCCGCAGGCACAGGTCAGAACGTTTGCCGGTGCGGGCAGTTTTAATACCGGTGACAGCCTCAAGGTGACAAATTACAAAAACGCGACGAACGTGTATGACAGCGATGCCGTTGATCAGCCGATCGCAGGCAATGCATAAAGGAGTGTGGCCCCATGAATTTCTATGTGAATCAAACGATTCAAATTAACTATCTTCGGCTCGAATCAATCAGCAACTCCTCTATTCTGCAAATCGGAACCGCCGGATCAATCAAATCTTTGTCAAACTTGTATAATACGGGCAGTTATGTAGAACCTGCTCCAGAGGTAACCGCCTTGGGGCAGCCAGTCGAATTGCAGGAGCCTGATACAGGTGCCTTAGTTCCGCTCCAGCCTCCTGGCCGTTAATCATATGAAAGAGGTGAAAGACCATGTATGATCAATCTGTTTCCTCTTACTTGCAAAATTTGAACTCCTTCGTTCAGCAGCAGGCGCTTCATATTCAGCAGCTCGAACGCCAGCTGAAAGAGTTTCAAACTGAAATGGATACGATGAAGCAACGGCCGGCTACAACCATTGAGCGTGTGGAGTATAAATTTGACCAGCTGAAAATTGAGCGCCTCGACGGCACACTAAATATCGGCTTAAATCCGGCCGACCCGAACAGCGTCCAAAATTTTGAAGTCAGCCAAACCACACCTGAAATCGGGATGATGCAGCAGGAAGAGATCGCCCAGCTCATGCAGCAGATCCGACAAAATGTCGATATGTTTTTAACTGAAGAAATCCCAGATGTTCTGGAACAGCTTGAAAACCAATATGACAGCAGGCTTGACGATACCAACAGGCATCATGTCATTGAAGACATCAGAAAACAAATGGACAGCCGGATTCAGTATTATATGTCCCATATCAAAAAAGAAGAACACACGCCGCCTAAACAATATGCGGAACATATCGCTGAACATGTGAAGCGGGATGTCATCCGTGCTGTAGAACATTTTCTGGAGCATATCCCATCTGAAATCAAAGGAGATGAGCAAGCATGATTTTCACAGTCGTCAACCGTAATCTGGAGGTCGGGGATATCCGAATGAACGGTGTGTCCAGCTCCTCTATATTTCACGTCGGAGACACTGAAGCGATCTATCTTTCTTCTATTTTCGACACTCCGCCTGAATCTCTTATTATCGGGCCGCTAGCTCCGCTGTCGCCGGAATAATGCTTAAGCGTATATCCCGCATCAGAACGATTAAATTTAACTCCCTTGGGATTGCAAGTGTGTTTCAAGTTGGCGACACAAACGAAATCGATATGCGTGTAAAAGTATTCGCTGTACAACGCTCACTGCCTACGTTTAACACTCATGAGGGCTCATTCAGCAGGAAGGATTATCCGATCTTTCAGCAGCAGGCCGTGTTGCCGATTCCGGAAACAAGGGTGCAAAGCGCATTTTGCCACGAGGTGCCGATCATTCATGTCCGCAACATCAAAATTCAAGGGGTCTCATCTTCTTCTGTCTTTCATGCGGGGGCCGTTTCCCTTGTCCGCGGCGATGCGAGACTCAAACATATCAGGCAGATTCAGTCACCGCGCTCACAATCGCCAGACAAGAGCATATAATAAACAGAGACTTCGATAAAGGGTGTCGTTTATGCCAGCAATTGTCGGGCCTATAGCTATCAATTCCATATCGGGCGGAGTCGTTAACTTTGGTGATTCCTTTTACCTTTCTCCGAAAAGCTCTTCAAAATCTGCGCTCGGTTCGGGAGCAGGGAACACGGGAGACTTCCTTCTATTAAATAATGCCGTCAATGCGACAAATTATATAGACCCCGATGTCAGCGATCAGGATATGGTTGGAAATGGATAAAAGCAGCCGCTCTGCAAATAGAGGGCTGCTTTTTCGTCATTTTTTCTTTTTTCGTTCATTCGATTTCTTTGTTTTGATCAGCTTCTCAGGCGGCTGTTTTCTGATCCATTTGACAAATCGGGCAAGCTGCGTATCGTTTCTCAGTTCATCTATTCCGTTTAAGCGAACGGCAAGCTCTTGATTGCTATATACAGCATGAATTTGCTTATGGCAAGGAATACAGAGCATCGCTGTCGGCAGGAACGTTCCGCCTTCCTCTTTCGGTGTGAGGTGGTGCTCTGTCAGCTGGACATCACTCCGTCCGCACAGCTCACATATCCCGACAGTCTGCTTTGCCATATTCGCTTCCCCCTTACATCAACTCAAGTGATACCCGTGTACCGCGGCCGCTCGGTTCAGCCGGATGAACGATCAGCTTTTTCGGAAGCCGTGCCCGCAGTTCCTGCACATGGCTGATCACACCGACAGACAGATTGTCAGACTGCAGTTTTTCCAAGGCTGTCACAACCGTATCTAGCAGATCTTGATCCAGAGTGCCGAACCCTTCATCTAAGAAAAAGAACTGCAGCGGGTATTCCCCGCGAAGCTGGATCTGCGCAGACAGCGCAAGAGCGAGAGAAAGCGAGGTGAGGAACGTCTCTCCTCCAGACAAGCTGGATACTGGTCGTTTGACGCCTCCATTCGCGTCATCGCGCATCACAAATCCGCCTTCTGAATCCACTTCGATGGCATAGCGCTGTCTCGTCAGCATGCCAAGTCTTGCTGATGCGTCCCTCGCAACGCTTTCAAGCTGCTCTTCAGCTAAAAATTCGACAAAGGTATTGCCTTTAAACACTGCTTGCAGCTTGTCCAGCCTGTCGATATGCGTCTGCCATTTCTTCAATTCAGCTTCAATTTCGTTAAACCGTTTATGATGGTCGCGAATGACGGCCAGCGCTTTCGCAGCCGCGCCTTTTTCTTCTATCGCAGCGCCAAATGCGTCCTCAGCTTCTTGTAATGCTGTAACGGTTTCGCTCCATTCGTCCTCTGACAAGGCACGGTCGGCAAGTATCTCTGCTACACGTTTTAAGTTTGCGGCATTCTGCTTCCTTTTATCCATAAACTGGTCGATTCTGGTTTTTATCTTGTCAAGCTCATCGGCTGGGATAAGGCTTCGCTCCACCTCTTCAGTCCGGGTAAAGCAGGTGCTTTTCGCATGCTCAAGCCAAGCGGCTTCAGCTTTTTCCAAGCTGTCCTTCACCTCTTTCAAGGTGAGCGCGCTTGCTGAAGCGCGGCTTTTCGCCTGATTCAGCATCGTTTGGGCGCTTTGGAGTTCTTCATATAGAGATTGCTCTTTTTCCTTTAACAGCTTTAGATCCTGCTGGACAGAGCGAAGTTTGATCTCGATTGAGTCTCCTTTTGCGTAATCTCCAAGTTCGTGCTCATAATCCGTGATCACGCTTTTGATGCGTTCAGCCGCATAATGAAGCTCCAGTTTTTCCCGTTCAAGCTGGTGTGCCGACTCCCGCAGCTTTTCCTTTTGTGCTTCATGCTCAGAAAGAAACGCGATGCTCTTCTCAATTCGCTTCTCGCATTCTTCAGCAGCCCGGTCTTTTTCTTCGATGGCTTGCTGCCATTTTTCCGCTTCATCCACAGATTGATCCCCAAACGCTTCGTTAAACTGTTTCAGGCGGCTGTCCATTGAGGACTGAAGCTCAGCGATGATGCTTTCAATGCGGTCAGCCTCTCTTTTTTCAAAACCGATTTTTTCATTAAGCTGCTCGGCCTTTTTTAAAGACTCCTGATAGGCGCTGATCATTTGTGCCATTCGTGTTTTAACAGAAAGAATATCCTGCTTGACTCGCTTCCATTCTAATTGGGCAGTTTCAAATGCTTCATACACCGGCTGATTCTCGTAAGAAGCCGCCGCTTCAAGGTTCGGTGCTTGAATCGTTTGCAAAAACGGACACTGTTCAATAAACCGCTCGGATTGTTCTTCAAGCGTGATTTTGGATGAAAGAATCTCCTGGCTTAGAGATGCAGCTTCCGTCAAAATCACATCCGTCTGTTTGATGTCCTCTTCTAGATTGCCGTCAAGCTCATATGTTTCATGCGCTGAGGCAGATGGATCATGATGGATTGAACCACAGACCGGACAGGGCTTTCCAGCGGTCAGTTTTTCAGACAATTCTTTTGTAAGCAGCGCCATTCTCGCTTTTTCACGCTGCGCGTGAAGCGTTTGCTGTCTCTTTTTCCCCTGCTCTGTCATACGCGTTAACGAACGTTCCGCCTCGCACACCATATGGTACACAGTTTGTACAGCCTCATATGCCTGAATGATGTTGTTTTTTTCCGCTTCCGTCTTATGAACGAGTGTACTCTTCTCCTCATTCATCTTCTGCAGCACGAGGTTTAATGCGTCACTTCGTTTTTTCTCTTTTCTGATTTGCTCTTCAGTCTGCCTGATGCGCAATGCCATTTCTGCGGCCTGCTGGCAGCTTTTTCGCTCATCGGAAGTCACCTGCAGGGATTTGAGCTGCTGCTTCAATTCCGTCTGTCTGTTTTGCCCTCGTGACAGACGGTCTGTTACAGTCTCCAATTCATTCACGACAGATTGAAGGGACTCTTCTTTCTGCTGGAGTTCAGCCTTTTTGCGTTCTTCCTCTTGCTTGGCCTCACTCAGTTTGATTTCGATCTCCTGCAAACGGGAAAGCTGCTCCTGCTCGGTTAAAAGCTCAGGCTCTTTCTCGCTTTTATGCTGGCGCCACGCTTCATACTCTTCATGTTTTTGATGACAGAACGCGGTCCGGTCTGCTAAATCCTTTTTGGCAAGCGTTTGTTCTTTTGCAGCCTTCTCCTCTTGCTGGATCGCTTCTGCGTACCGATCCGCATAGGGCTTCAGTGCTGCGGCTGTTTCTGCTTCTAGCAGGCGTTTCTGCATGCTGTCTACGTGCGGCTGTTCTTCTTCGAGACGTCTTTTCTCTTCTTCATAAGCTGATTGTTCCTTTTGGACATTCCAAATTTCCTGATGTTCTGTAAACCGCTCTTTTGCCTGATCACGATTCTTCTTCCTCGTTTCCAGCTGGGCTTCGGCTTGTTCGAGAGCCTTTTCCGCCTGCTCAACCGCTTCTGAACTCGCCTCGCCGAGACCGGACTGTTCAGCAAGCATTTCATTTTTTCTCGCGTTGGCTTCCTGCGCCTGCCGTCTCAGCTTTTTCACCAGCCGGTCTCCATACTGCTCCAAATGAAATAAACGCTGAAGCATATGCCTGCGCTCCGCTCCCTTTAAAGACAGAAATTCGGCAAATTTCCCTTGAGGCAGCACCACCGCTCTTGTAAAGTCGTCGATCGTCAGCCCCAAAAGCTCCTCCACTCTTTTATTCACTTCGCCGGCCTTATCAGCCAGCACCGTATGCTCGTCTTTGATTTCAATGAAGCGGCAAAGTGCTGTTTTCACCTTCATCTCATCGGTTCTCTTAAACACGCGCTCGACTTTGTAAGAGATTTGATGGTTCGTTTGAAGCGCAAAAGTAAAGGAAACAGAAAGCGTATCTTCCGCATGGTTTAAGATGCCGTGTGTATTATTTGCCGCCCGCTCCACCTTTCCGTATAAAGCAAGCGTCATTGCGTCGAGGATAGAGGATTTGCCGCTTCCCGTCGGGCCGAAAATGCCGAAAACTCCGGCACCGGAAAGGCCTTCAAAATCTATCGTCTGCTCCTCTCTAAAGCTGTGGAGCCCTTTAATGCTTAAGGCGATCGGCTTCATGTCGCATCCTCCTCTTCAACACCTGATGCCAGCTCTAAAAACAGCTTCACCATTTCTTCATCCGGCACCGCGCCTCCGGTTTGTTTTTCATAAAATGTCTTAAAGCGGTCTTCGATCGATACATGCTTGACCTCGACTCGCTCCCGGTCTTTGTTCTGTTCTTCAAAAACCGGCCGGATATGGATAAAACCCGGGTGCGCCTTCCTCAGCCTATGGATTTCTTCAAGTGACAGCTGGTCCGCCACACGGATTTCAAGGTCAATCCAGGCATTCTGGTCCCTGCCTTCATCCAGCCAGCTGTACACCTCGCTTAAGCCATTTGCCGCTTTCCACTTCACAAGCGGCTTGCCGCTCGATAATAACACCTCGTTCCAAGAGGCCTCTTCCCCCGGCTTCGCGTCCACGATCGTCACTGATTTGGCGTAGCCCGCTTCTGAAAAGCTGTAAGCGAGCGGAGAGCCTGAATAACGCGCAAGCGTCCGCGCCCGCTTGATCGTTTGCGGCCGATGCAAATGACCGAGCGCCACATAAGCGGCATCCGCCGGCAGGCTTTCAGCAGCCACCGTATAAGCGCCGCCGACTTCAATCGGCCGCTCTGAATCCGTTTGGTTTCCGCCCGCGACATAAATATGGCTGGCGGCAACCTTCACTGCGTCGTTGCGGAACCGGCTTGTCATATGCTCAAACGCCTGCCTGATTTTCACGTCATAATGATCCCGGAGCAGTTTTTCATCAAATGTATCGGAAAGCACTTCATTTAACCGCGCTTCAGATGGGTACGCCAGCGCTCCGACCGCCAAAAGCTCCCCTGCTGAAGGGACTTCAATATGAAGCGGTTCTGTCGTCGGATAGCCGATTAAATAAATGCCGTTTTCATGTGTCAGCGGTGAAGCGGCGGACAAACGGTCGGGATTATCGTGGTTTCCGGCAATGACAACGATCGGGCGCTTTCCCCTGTCGCTGAGCGCGGACAGGCTTTCATAAAACAGCTGCTCGGCTAAAGCAGGCGGGTTGACGGTATCGAACGCGTCCCCCGCCATGACAATGGCATCAACCTGCTCTTCCTTTACAATCGTATTCAATTCATCAAGCACATCGGCCTGTTCACTCAGTCTGCTTCTTCCCTCTAGCGTTTTTCCAAGATGCCAGTCCGCCGTATGTAAAATCCGCAAATGCTTTCACCCCTCTTTTTTGTATAGAAAACGAGACCCGCTCCGCCTGAATTCCCGGAGCTTACGGATCTCGTTATAATGTCAGAATGTGACCTCCGTCAAAGAAATAAAGCGCACATCCCTTTACATTTGTGTTTGCAATTTGCTCAACTGCCTTCATGTACAGCTGAATTTGCGTTTCATATCGTTTCTTCAAGATCGGGGCCGCTCCTTCAAAGCCGTGCTGGAATTTGCCCTCAATCCGGTCTGATTTATAGTCCAAGAGATATAAGCCGTTTTCAGTTTCATAGAGACAGTCGATGATTCCCTGCACCAAAAGCGGCTCATCCGCCTCCTGTGCATCAGGGTAGATTTCCTTGGCCGGAAGCGCCAAACTAAATGGCACTTCCCGATCCTTCCACTTAGCGCTGATCAGCTGTCCGCCGATTTCCGTATGGAAAAATTGCACGATCTCTTCTATATCAATAGCGGCTTTTTGTTCTTCAGTGAGCAGCTCCTTTTCATAAAGCTTGTGAACCGTTTGCTCCGCTTCCTCTGTTGTCGGCACATGTGTCAGCGGAATATGCTGCATCACTGTATGCATGGCCGTCCCTTTTTCAGCCGCTGTCAGGCCTTTTTTCATCATGAAAGCGGGCCGCCTGTACAGCATGCTTCCGTCAGCCGGTTTAACGGGGGCCCTGCCGCTGTATTCATCCTCGTACTCTCTTTTTCTCTTGATTTCAGAAACTGACTGCTTTGTCCGAATGTGCGTCACCTCGTGATGAGGATATGTCCAGCTCAGCTGCTCACGGGCTTTTTCATCAAACGCAAACGAGCCGGGAACTGGTTCACCTTGGCGAATGGCTTCTAAGCGCTCGCTTTTTTCTTCCATTCTTTCTTCAAGATCATCATCCAGCAAATCATAGGAATGGATCATACGAACGGCAAAACGAGCCGGGTGGCTTGCTATGTCGGCAGGCGCTGCCATAACGTTTTCAGACAAATCCTCTACATCTTTGTGTCTGGCAAGAGCCGGACCGATGAAATCTAAATACGTTTTTGCCTGATAACGGTCAAATTCCGGAAGAAGCCAGTCCGTTTGGGAGGCAGATGCCTGCCATTTTGCGAGCTGTTTCTGATGATCCTTGCATGAGCCAATCAGAAACAGTTTTTCTTTCGCTCTCGTTAAGGCAACATAGAGAACACGCAATTCCTCTGACAATAGCTCCCTGCGCATTTTTTTCTTCATCGCAATGAGTGGCAGCGTCGGATAGGTGATGCGCAATTGCGGATGAATATACTTCGTGCCAAACCCTAGCTCTTTGTCCAGCAGGTACGATTTGTTCAAATCCATCATGTTGAAATTCCGGCCGAGGCCTGCCGCAAACACGACGGGAAATTCGAGCCCTTTGCTGCTGTGAATCGTCATTAAGCGGACAACATCCTCCTGCTCGCTGAGCGCGCGCGCCGTACCAAGATCATCGCCCCGCTCCTGCATGCGTTCGATAAACCGCAGGAAACGAAACAGGCCGCGAAATGCCGTCGATTCATATTGGCGCGCCCGGTCATAGAGAACGCGCAAATTGGCCTGGCGCTGTTTTCCGCCCGGCATCCCGCCGATATAATCCATGTATTTCGTGTCGCGGTACACTTCCCAAATCAGTTCGGATACGGAGTGGTTTTTTGAAAAGGCGCGCCATTTTTGCAGGTGAGTGTAGAATGTTTGCAGCTTTTGATAAAGCTCGTCGTTCCGGTCGCCGGCCGCCAAATAGTCTTTCATCGCTTCATAGTACGGCGCTTTTTTATTTTCAAGCCTGATCAAAGACAGCTCGTTTTCATCCGCCCCGACAATGGGTGAGCGCAGCACAGAGGCCAGCGGTATATCCTGATACGGATTATCGATCACCTTCAGCACAGAAAGCGTGACGGCGACTTCGACCGCATCAAAATAACCTGACGTTAAATTGGCGTATACCGGTATGCCCTGCGCCCTCAGCTCGTCCATGATTTGCGGCGCCCACGGCATGGAACGAAGCAAAATCACGATATCGCGGTACTGAATATTGCGGTGTGTTTTCGATTTTCCGTCATACACCTTAAATGGCGATGAAATCAGCTTGCGAATTTCCTTGGCGATCGCTTTCGCTTCAAACTGTACCGTTTCCAGCTCTTCCGCTTCCTCGTTCGCATCCGTCTCTTCGGCGTTGTCGATCAGCAGCAGCTCCGTTTCCGTCTCATTATTGTCCGGATACGCTGCGCCAAGCTTCAGCTCAGCCTGCTCATCATAATCAACCTCACCGATTTTGCCGCCCATCAGCTGTTTAAATAAAAAGTTTGTGCTGTCTAAAATATCAGTCCGGCTTCGGAAATTTTTATTCAAGTCGATTTTCCGGCCCGTGCCTTCTCCGCTTTCTGTAAACCGTTTGTATTTGGAGAGGAAAAGAAGCGGCTCCGCCAGCCTGAATCGATAAATCGACTGTTTGACATCTCCTACCATAAATAGGTTGCCTGTTTCCTCGGGTCCGCTTGTGACGAGCTGCAGGATCGATTCCTGCACTAAGTTGGTATCTTGATATTCGTCAACGAGCACCTCATGAAACTGCTCCTGATAAAATCTCGCTGCCTCGCTCGGCTTCTGTTCACCTTTATCATCCTCAGCTGTCAAAATGGATAAACAGTAATGCTCTAAATCAGAAAAATCAATGATTGATTTTTCCTGTTTCGCGGCTTCGAACCGTTTTCCAAAGTCGGTGACAAGCTGTATGAGCGTTTCAATGACAGGCTTCATCTCGGCTAAGCTGTTCAAATGCTGTTCAGGACTTCTCGTGAAGTAGTCGGTTTTAAGCTTTTCAAGCAGTTTTTTTGCACCGTTTCTCAAATCTGTCGCTTCTTCAAGGAGCGCAGGATCAAACTCGTCCCCTTTTACCGCTTTCGCGCGCTTAAAGGAGACTGCCGGCACCCGCTTATAAAGCTCATTGAATTCATCCTGATGCTGAATCAGTTCATCAATCTGCGCGAGATCATCAAGAAAATTGTCAGCGCGCGGCGCGGGACCGCCCGGCGCTTTCGTCAGCTCAAGCGCGCGCTGGAGCTTCTCCTTCGCTCCGTTAAGCACCATCGCAATATCCTCTTTGATATATTGATAAAACGGAAGCTCCTCGATGGCGCTCTTTTCCGATACATCATACAAATGAACAAAGCTTTCGAGCCATGCCTCCGGATTTGGGTGGGAACGGGAATACTCGTACACCTGTTTGACGAGAAATTGCAGGTCCAGATCATGCCGGTCTGTCGTGTAGCGGTCAACAAGCTCAAAAAACGCTTTTTCGCCCTTTGCGTATTCGTCTTCAAACAGCTCGTCCAGCACTTCATCCCCCAAAAGCTCGCCTTCTGTTTGATCAGCAATCCGAAAGCCCGGATCAAGATCGATTAAATAGTAATATTTCTTCAGCACTTGCAGGCAAAAGGAATGAAGTGTCGAAATGCTGGCCCGGTTTAAAAGAGACAGCTGGCGTCTGATATGCAGCGAGCCTGGCCGGTTGACAAGCTCTTTTTCCAAGGCATCCGCGATCCGGTGTTTCATCTCTGCCGCTGAGGCGTTTGTAAACGTCACAACGAGAAGCCGATCCACATCAATCGGGTTTTCCTCCGCGGTGATCTTCCGGATCATTCGTTCGACGAGCACAGCGGTTTTTCCGGAGCCCGCCGCCGCTGCCACGAGAATATCCTGGCCGGTTGAAACAATGGCATTCCATTGGTCATCTGTCCATGTGCTGTCTGCCGGTTTAGGAATGTTCATTGCCATCCGCCTCCTTTTTTATCCACTCAAGTATCGTCTTGTCCTTTTCAGCCTTTAACGGGCGATACTCGTTTTCTTCTAATGATTCATCGAATTGGCATACTGATTTGAACGAACAGTATGTGCACGGCGTCTTGTTCTTCATTTTATACGGCTCGATGGATACGCGCCCGTCGGTGATTTGTTCGCCTGCCTCTTGGAAGGTGCGGCGCACATGCTTCGTCAACAGGTCAAACTCCTTTTCGCCGACTGCCGCTGAATCCGATCTGAGAGAGCCGTCTTTCTTCAAGCCGGCGTTGATGATATTTGACCGTCCCTCTTGAAGGGTTGTATCCATGAGGCGAACCGCTTCCTGATCGCCGAGGAGCAGGCCCTTCATCTTAAACTTCTTAAAAATCTCCTGTTCAATCTCGTCAAGCCCGAGCGGGAGATGAGATTGAATCATCGGGTCATGGATATGAAAATACAGCACTCCGGCCGGCGTCGCTCTCATGCCGAGCCAGTCGGCTGAATGTGTAATTGATAAATCAAGATACGTCAGCATTTGCAGCGCCAGTCCGTAATATACTTCCGCTAAGTCAAGGCCTTTGTCGCTTGATTTATAATCGACAATCCTTAGAAGCAAACCTTTTGAGCTCTCGGCTTTATCAACACGGTCAATTCGCCCGACGAGTTCCATCGTGCAGCCGTTTTTCAGTGTAAAGGTCAGCGGCGGAAGCGGCCCTTTTCCTCCAAAGCCCAGTTCTAGCCCGATCGGCACAAATCCGCTCGCTTTCGCATGCTCGCTTAAAATGCCGGACACGCGTGTCACAATTTTTTGCAGTTTTTCCTTCACATAATAATGCCGGTTTGAGCTGAGCAGAATTTCCTTTTGCAGTTTTGGGGCCAGCCGCTCTACCGCATCATAGGAAAACAGCTCGCATTGCTCTTTTGTTAAATCGCGCCAATCCATTTTTTGCTCGCGCAGCCTGTCTGAAATCAGCTTTAAGCTGGAATGAAACAGCTGGCCGATATCCGGTGCTTCGAGCTTGAAAAATTGCCGTTCCTTGAGATGCAGCCCGTGTGAAGCAAAATGGGAGAACGGGCACGCGTTAAAGGTTTCCATTCTTGACACACTGCCCTGAATGCGTTCGCCATAGAGCTGTCTCGACACGCTGCGTTCAAGCTGCTTTACTTCATTTCGGAAAAACAGGCTTGAGAACAGCTTTTTCGATTGCAGCCTGTCCGGCTGACTCATCAGCACATTATACGTGCTCCACCAGACGTCGCTGATGTCGTATTCCCGCGTCCATAATCTGAGCTGGCTCGCGGTAAAGGACTGTGCCACGCTTTGATTGACGACGTACTTAAGCTGTTCCTCATCGCTGACCTGTTCAGGTTCATTTGTCAACAGGCGCTCCATGTGCTGAGGAAACAGTTCTTCCAGCCGCTTAATGACAATCGACGGCAGAAGCGTTTTTCCTTCCGCATCGGCAATCGGATACGATACGTAAAGCCGGTCAGACGGACTGGAAAACGCCATATAAATGAGGAAATGCTCATCAAGGAGACGTTCCCTGCCACCCGAGGAAAGCTCAATCCCTATGTTTTTCAGCCATTCCCGGTCATCATCCGACAGCACCCCGTTTTCATCAGGGCGTGCCGGCAGAACGCCATCGTTTGCCCCCAACACAAAGGTGCAGGAGGTGCCGTACATTCTGGACAAATCCATATTGCCGACAAACACCTGGTCAAGCGCAGGCGGAATAAGCGAAAATGTAAGCGACTCTGCGCCTGCTTCCATCATTTGCTGAAACAATTCAAGGGAAATCTCATCATCCCCCATCATTTCAACAAACTCCTCAAGCAGCTGAATGACAGCATCCCACGCCTGCTGATGCTGCTGCGCTTCAATGATTCTGCCGTCTTCTTCAGCACGCTGTCTTTCCTGGTCCAGCTTCAGCGGCACATCCGTCTCTTCTAAATAGCGGTAGAGTGCCTCCGCCTTCTCCCGAACCGTCTTTGCTTTTTTCATTCGTTTTTGAAGCTGAAAAAGCGGCGGAACAATCCAGTCGCGTGTGTCATTCAGCATGTTTTCCATTTCGATTTCCTGATCGGTTTGCGCAAAATCATCATCCAATGACACAAAACGTCTGTAATGGAAACGGTCGCCCTTTGTCCAGCGATCGCCTTTAATCCCGTAGGCGATACAGTAATTTTCAAGCTGATCAACCTGTTCTCTCACCTTCGTTTTCGGCTCGTTAAGCGGGAATAGCAGTTCGGTTTTCACGCAGCGAAACACCGCTTCATACCGCCAATTCCCTTTCAGAACATCAATGCTCGACCGGATAAATTCGATTAACGGATGATTCAGCATGGATGCTTTTCCATCAATGAAATAAGGAATCTCGTAATCCGCGAACACTTCCTTTACCATATCCTTGTAGTCTTCCGGTTGGCGCGCAAGAATTGCTATATCCTTATAGCGATACCCCTTCTCTCTGACAAGCGCGTGAATTTCCCGGGCAATGCCTTCCAGCTCAGCTCGTCTGTTTGCGGCCTGCATGACCGTAAAAGCCTCTTGTTTTTCGGCGTACGGAATGGCGGGGCGCGCTTCATACTGCGCCTCCAGATGCGCCAGTTCCGGTGTGCGCTCATGCCACTGAGTCCCGCTTAGCTCTTTATACGCAATGTCCAGATTCAGTTCCTTCGCCTTCTGATGCAGGCGGTAATAGGTTTTTCCCGTCATTCTGAACAATTCCAGCTCATGCGGCTCCCGCTCGTATGACGGCTTGTCCGCTGTGAGCGAAAACGTGATGTGCTCTGCATGAACCATCAGCTGCTCCAACACCCTGAATTCCTGCGGTGTAAACTGATAAAAGCCGTCCACGTAGATATGCGCGCCTTTTACATCTTCAGACAGCGGGATATGCTCTGCCAGCAATGTCAAATAATCCTCAGAGTGAAGATATTGCTCTGAAAGGCTTTTTTCCATCTGCTGGTACAAAATCGATAAGTCATAAAGCTTTTCAGATAAAACACGTTCTCCGCGATACTCGGAAACCGTTCCGCTTTCCGCCATCCGGCGGATATCCTCCGGCTCCAGACAGTAACGCTTAAACTCGGTCAGCATCCGTTCAACCTGTGCGGTAAATCCGCTTTTGTCACTCGCTTTTTGATAGACTTTGAACTCCTGTTTATGCTCCTCAATGAGCTTCCGCAGGAGCATCTGTACGCCTGTGCTCGTAAGAAACGGCCTGCTCATTCCTCCTGTATGCTGAAGGACGCGCCAGGCCAAACGTGAAAAGCTGAATACTTGAGCACGTATCATTCCGCCCATATCAGGCGTTTTAGCAAGCTCGTATTCCATTAAAAACGTCATTTGATCCGGGACTAGAAAAATGATCGGTTTCCCGAATGGAGCCCGGCGCAGTTCATCCTGTATGCTGTCGATGATCAGCTTCGTTTTTCCACTCCCGGACCTGCCTACTAAAAACTCTGCTCCCAAATTAGAAGACCCCTCTCTTTTTATCTCACTATATTTTATCGAATGTTGACGAAAATGACCAATCTGATTTATTGGTAAAAACGGCCTTTTCGCATAGAAAAAGCTGATTGTTTCCCCCGGTCAAACTTACCCGCCGCGGCGCAATCAGAAAACAGATTGAAGACACCAGGCATCGCCAAGGCCTCAGCAGGCATGCGTCCTAAAAGACAAAGAGGGTTCAAGAAAGAGCCCTCTTTTCACTTAGACAGCCACACGGCGTACAAATCAATCCATCCCTCTTCATCAAGCATCAGGCCTCTCACATTCTCGCTTGATGTCACCCGCAGCACATTTTGATACAGCGGAATCGCATGAAATTCCTGCATAAGCTGGCGGTCAATGTCCTGGAGCATATGGATTCTCGAACAACGATCAGGCACCGAAAAAAAGCGGTCTATCATTTCTTTGCATATCTGTTTCATTTTTCCAGATAGATGCTGGCACAAAAAACTGTTCTCAGACAGCAGCAAATGCAGAAAACCAAATTCACTGTCTTGATAAAACGTCGCGCTGTCATGGATGATATCCGCCTGCTGCACGATGTCGGGCCGGCGCAGATCAGCAGAATCACAGAATTGAAGTGTAAGCCTGATGCCATGTCGGGCGCAAACATTTTGAATCCATTCGGCGTCCTCACGATGATCCGCTTCCGAAAAGGTATACAGCACAAGCGGTTCCCCCTCGTATCCGCTCTGCTTCAGCAATTCAGAAGGTGAGAAGCCCTCCCAGTCAAAGGGACTCGAATGCAAAAAAGACGAAACCGGAATCTTGCGGTGCCCGCCCGCTTCACAGACGAGCCGCTCAGAGGAAATCAGCAGGCGGAGCGCTTTTCTAAAGCTTTGATGCGAAAGAGGCCCCTTCTTTTTCAGATTGAGCGACAAATATTGGACATGCCGCTCGTCAAAAACAGTTTGCTTCTCAGGCCAAGCTTGTGTTTCTTGAATGGTAAAACCGTTCATCTCCCCGGCTTGTTCAGAAAACACAAACTCCACTCGATCCAAAAAGGGCCGTCCCTTGAAGTAGCGCTCATTGGCTTCAAGCACCAGCATCCTGCCTTGATGCTGCATCACCCGAAAAGGCCCTGTTCCATTGATCCCGCCGCCCTGTTCCGCCGGCAGAATGGACAGCCGTTCATCACAAAGAACATACGGCAAAAGCTCGTTCGGCTTATCAAGCATGAGCTCCACACAATAAGGGCCTTTTTCTGAGACTTGTTTCACGCCATGTAACAGCCATTTATACGGGTTGTCAGCCTGTGTCAAAAAGCGCTGAAATGTAAACGCAACATCCCGCGCCGTCAACGGCTGCCCGTTATGAAAAAACACACCCTTTCGTAGAAAAAATCTCCATCGTTTTTCCCCTGCCTTTTCCCATCCATGAACCAAATGAGGCTTTGGCTCCCTTACAGCCGGATCAAAAGCGAGCAGTGTATCAAATATTTGTTTGACAAAATGCCCCTCAGACCGCAAAAAGATGCGGCACGGGTCCAGGCTGCTGACAGCTTCAGGAGCGATGAACAGCCGGAGCACATCTTTTTCTCCATCCCCGCCGGTCTCTGTCACAAAGCCGAACACCTCCGAAAACCACCTGTCATATTCGTTTTGAAGCCCGGGAAAGGAGGAGTGATACTGCTGAATCAGTTCCTTCGCCTTTTTTAGCTTGCCAGCCATTGTATATTCCTTTGCGGTTTGAAAAAGCAGTTCCTCAGGCCGTCGCAGAAACGCGATTTGGGATTTGCGGCCGCGTCCCGCTCCGCTTTCTCGTTCAATCCAATTCTTCTTCTCCAGCTTGTGTAATATAAGCTTTGCATTTCTTTCTGTACAGCATAGACTCTCAGCCATCTCAGTGAGCGTCATTTCATTCATTTGCCCATAAGCAGCGCGTCCAGTTTTTACAAGTGCCACGTAGTGGTCGATCAGCTTCAATCCCCGCACACCTCCCGACAAAAGGGGAAACTTTTTCTCTTCTTTTCTTCACTTTTTGGGGCGACTTCCCTTCTATACACTACTACTATATCAAAATGCGAAAGGCGGCGAACACATGTTATCCAGTTTTCAATCTATTAAATCGAGATACACCGCTCCCATTTGGCTCCGCTTTTTCGGTGAGATGCTGACAAGCCTGACAGGTGCAATGATGGGCCCTTTTATGGTGCTGTATTTGCATGAACAATTAAACGGGAGTGTCATGATTCCCATGTTGATCATCAGCCTTCAGCCATTTGCCGATATTTGCCTGACGCTCGTTGCAGGACGGGTGACAGACCGGCTTGGGCGGCGCACCGCGATCCTGATCGCATTGCTTCTGCAATCAGCCGCCATGACGGGGTTTGTGTTTGCTGAGCATGCGTATGTTTTCGCCATCCTCTATGTCATGAATGGTATCGGGAGATCATTGTACATTCCCGCCTCCCGCGCCCAAATTGCCGAAAGCACGCCGGAAAGCAGACGTTCAGAAGTGTTTGCGGTCATCAATGTGATCTATTCAGCCGGCCTGACGGCAGGGCCTGTGCTGGGAGTGCTGCTGTACAATCATAACCCCGTGTGGATATTCGCTTTAGATGCCGCGGCATTGTTCATCTATTTTCTGATCGCAGCATTGAAACTGCCGGAAACAAAGCCGACCATAACAGCTGGTGCATCGGCGTTTTCCGCGAGCTTTACGATATACAGGCCTGTACTGCTTCTTTTGCTGCTTTCTCTCCCCATCAGCATGTTATATGCGCAAACAGAAACAACTTACAGGCTGTTCAGCAAAAACATGTTTTCCGACTATCTATCCATGCTGACCATTTATTCGGCGGCCAAAGCCTTATTCAGCTTTGTTCTCCAGGTTCCCCTTGTCAAAGGAACCGAAAAGTTTTCAATGAAAACGATCCTTTTGATTACTTATATTTGCTATTCCCTTGCAGCCGTCGGCTTCGCAAGCTCAACCTCCGTGACAATGCTTTTGGTGACGGCAGCGGTGATGACGGTTGGCGAAAGCATTGGATTAACCCACATCCAGACCTTTATTTCGAAATTGGCACCGCCTCATCTGCTCGGCCGATTTTATGCGGTATACGGCCTGCATTGGGATATCTCCCGCTCAATTGGCCCCCTTGCAGGAGGGCTGTTCCTGACTTCGTTTGGCGGAGAAGTGATTTTTTATACTCTGGCCGTTTGTTTGCTGGCAACAGGTTTATGCCTGACTTACACAATAGAGAGGCTCGAGCAGAAAGTCATAAGAAAAGCGAATGAATAATAGCAAATATTTCATCATTTCTTTATCAACAAAAATATACTATAGTAATCATACATTCACTACATGAACAATCGGAGTGTTACGCGAAAAGGAAGAAGGGTTTTACATTGAAGAAAGACGAAAATCTCCTCAAAGATCTATGGTTTATCGCAATCAGTGCAGCCGGGGGATTTATGCTTTCATTAACCGGGATATCGATCGGGTGGATGATCGGAACGCTGATAGTCGCCTGCTGCCTTGCGATGATACGGCCTGCATGGCTGATGATGGCTCCGGACCAAAAAGGAATTAACCGCCGCTGGCTCGCTCTCGGACAGGTGATTCTCGGCATCGAATTGGGCCAAAAACTGAATATATCCGTTCTCTCTGTCCTCAAAGACCATTGGTTTTCAGTCGGCGTTATGCTGATATTGTCTATCCTTATGGCCATGCTGTCGGGATATGTGCTTTGGCGTTTCAGTAAAACGGATATGATGACAAGCTTCGTCGGCACAGCTCCCGGCGGGCTGTCCGCCATGCCCAGCATCGCACAGGAGGTCGGCGCCAACACCGCCATTGTCAGCCTCATTCAAATGATGCGTGTGCTGCTCGTTGTGCTATCCATCCCGTTTTTGGTCATCCTCATCTATACAAAACAAGATCGTTCCGCAAGTGCCGCAGCAGAAACGCTTTCCTCGGCAACGACGGATTTTAGGCTAGCTTCCGTTTTGTGGACCGCCGTTCTGATTCTCGCTGCCTGGGGCGCCTGCAAAGCTGCGAAATATTTAAAATTTCCAGCGCCATGGCTGCTCGGCAGCATGCTCGGTGTGGCACTTGTACATGTTGGCGGCGCTGCGGTGACAGGGCACGATTTGACGGCTTGGTGGCCGTCACAAGCCAATCATGTGTCGCAAGTATTTCTCGGGGCGACGATTGGCTCTAAGATGTATAAAAGCATGTTTGCCGGCGTCACCCGCATCATTATCGTCGGGTTTGTCTCGTCCGTCGGTTTAATTGCAGCTATGTTTTTGAGCGCCGTGATCGTTTCCAAGCTGACAGGCATCTCGCTCATCTCTTCTGTTCTGGCATTTGCCCCCGGCGGCATTGCAGAAATGGCGACAACATCTGTTACCTTGCATGCCGATTCCACCTTTGTCGTTGCGGTTCAGGTCATACGCGTCATCCTTGTCATTGCCCTTTTGCCTCCGTTTTATCGTCTGCTTCACCATCTCCATGGTGAAAAAAAAGGCAAAGAAGGCTCGATCAGCGGCAGTAATGCCTAATTGGAAAAACCATCCTCCCATGCTACACTTAAATGGGAAGGAGTGACTCTTTTGCTGCGCAACAATCCCGAGAAGGCAATGCACTTATATTATGGAATATGTTTAGCCATCTGGCTGATTTATAATGTGGTGACATCCGGCTCCCCTGGACTGCCGCTTATCATTTTAGCCGGAGGAAATTTGATTTACCTGACAATCTTGAAAAAGAAAGAAGAAACGTGAAAAAAACACGCGCCCTGTGCGTGTTTTTTTATTCAAAAACGCCGTGTATACCTCCCTCTATTTCTTCCGAGGACGGATACCACTTTGTCACCAAATCCCTCAACAGCCGTTCCGCAAATAAAATTTCCTCCTCTGTGTACCGATCAAAAAATGACAGAAAACGTTGTTCGACCTTCTGATGATAATATTTGTGCAGCCCATGCAGTTTTTTCCCGGCCGGTGTCAAACGGAAGTAGACCTCCTTTTTATTATCGCTGAGCTGTGTCCTGTGAAGGAAGCCTGCGCCGAGTAATTTTGTGCTGATGCGCGATACTGTTGCTTTTGTTGTGTTCATTCTAGATTTTTTCTCAACACTTTTATCCAAACCAGAAACAAAAAAGACGCCTCTTCAATTGGCGTCTTCTTTATTCATCAGCGGAAATCACACCGACAATCTTTTTATCTCTAATCGGCCCAAAGTGCCGGCTGTCGAAGCTGTATATGCGATTATCTCCAACGACAAAATATTGTCCTTTCGGCACCTTGCTTGTTCCTGTCACATCTTTCAACGTAAAATCACCCGTTACATGGCTTCCGGCAGAAACAGATTTCAAATGCTTCAAAAATGGCTCAGCAACCTGTTTTCCGTCCACATACAGCTGATCATCTTTATATTTAATCGATTCACCGGGCAGGCCGATCACCCGTTTAATCAGCACTTTTTGATCAGGGCCTTTAAAAAGGACGATATCAAAACGATGGATGGTTTTAAATCGGTGCGAGAATTTATTGACCAACAGCTCGTTCCCTTCCTGAAAGGTCGGGTTCATACTGACGCCTTCCACCTTGTAATCAATAAAGACGGCATTTTTCACCTGAATCGCGAGAACGACGGACACTACACCGGCAAGAAACCAAAACCGTTTTTTCATGTTACTGTCTCCCTCCATCATGCTCACGCTGACTGGCTCTCACATGCAGATACCGCTCTACCTTTTTGCCGACATACCATAATACAGCGATCACCAATACGGCAATGACCGTTCGAATCGGCTGTGTGATCAGCGCGTGCAGATCATATCCGATAAAGCTGATCATAAAAATCATGACAAGCTTCCCCGAGGCTGCCGCTAAAATAAACGGCCACGTTCCGATCCTTGACAAACCGGCAACAACATTCACCGCGGCTGACGGTGTAAATGGAAAACAAAGCAGAAGAAACATAGGGCCGAATCCGTGCCTCTCCACCCATAACATTAGCTTTCTAACCGATGGATGGCTGCGGATAAATCCAAGCAACCTTCTTTGCCCGTATTGACGGACAATCAAAAATACAAGTATAGATCCAGCCGTTGATCCGGCCCAGGACAAGATAAATCCTTCCCACAGGCCAAACGAGTTCGTATTCGCCACCACAAACACGATCAGCGGCAAAAACGGGAGAAATGCTTCAACTAAAGGAAGCAGCACAGCAATGAGCGGACCGAAAGCCCTATAGCTTTGAAATAATTCAGTTAGGTTTTCTTGTGTAAAATAGGATAAAAAATGATCCAACATTTATACTCCTTACCGGGTTTGTCTATCCTTATTCTACACATTATCAGCAAAAAACTAAAAAGTTTTGGCGATTTTTCTGTATTGAAACATTTCATCAGCCGATATAGAATAAAATAAGAACAAACGTTCCCGTCAGAAAGAAGGAGTCAGCATGCCGAATCTGCAAGAGGAAATATACGATTTCATTGAACGGGCTCTCTTTTTGCCCATGGCCATTACGATTTTAAATCGTGATCTCGCCGGAATTGAACAAAGCACATTAAAATTGAAGCTTCCTTATAAACAGCTTATCAGCGAATCATTAAAAATAGCACAAAAGGATTTGATTGAGGTTAGAAAAGAGCTGAGGAAAAGAAACATTACAATCCACGAGGCGGAACGTGATGAAGCCTTTACGCTTTATGTATTTGTGATTGATGGTTATGAAGAAAAGCACCGTTATTTTAATCCTAGAATCCGTGAACAGGTTAGCGATTTATTAACGTTTTATCTATTTGCGCCGGACAGGCCATGAGTCTTTTGAATCATTCTGCACTCCTCCGAGTCTGTCCCTTCCCTTTTCGGGCAATTCCAATAATAAAATTCAGACAATTCACACTATACAAACAAAATGATTTTATTTATAATTCGAACCACAGCCTTTCATCCCAAAAAATGACATGAACCCCATATTTGCGACATCATTTTCATTACGCTCGGGCTTGCACACCCCACCTTAAAACAGAAGGAGGATTCTATGAAACTGATTCACGTTCTCGCCGCTTTGCCCTTTATCGGAATCTTGCTCGGCATCCCTTTTGCTAATAAAGTGACTCCCTATGTGTTCGGCATGCCGTTTATTCTTGCCTATATCGTGATGTGGGCTCTTTTAACCTCTGCGTTGATGGCGCTTGTATATGTCCTCGACAACGAAAATAAAAAGGGGGAAGCGGAATGAACGCAGCTCTCATCATCATTTTCGGCGTCCTGCTATTGAGCATTTTTCTCGGCATACGCGCCCAAAAAGGGAAAGACATGAACCTTGAGCAGTGGACGGTAGGGGGCCGCGGCTTCGGAACCGTGTTCGTCTTTTTATTGATGGCAGGAGAAATTTATACCACATTTACATTTCTCGGCGGAAGCGGCTGGGCCTATGGGAAAGGCGGACCGGCCTTTTACATCATCGCCTACGGCTGTTTGGCTTACATCCTTTCCTACTGGCTTTTGCCAGCGGTTTGGATGTACGCGAAACAACATAAGCTGATGTCACAGTCTGATTTTTTCACCAAAAAATATAACAGTCCGCTGCTTGGCGTGCTCGTTTCATTGGTTGGCATCGCCGCTCTCATTCCGTATCTTGTGCTGCAGCTGAAAGGCCTCGGGCTGATTGTATCGGAAACATCGTATGGCAAAATCTCTCCGGCCGCCGCCATTTGGATCGGCGCCATTTCGATCACGGTTTATGTTATGGTATCCGGCATTCACGGGTCTGCTTGGATATCGGTTGTCAAAGATATCATGATTTTGGTTGTCGTTTTGTTTTTAGGTGTCTATCTGCCAATTCATTACTACGGCGGTTTTCAAGACATGTTTCAGCAGATTGAAACGGCAAAGCCGGGCTTTCTTACGCTTCCCGAAACAGGGCAAAGCACGGCGTGGTTCAGTTCAACCGTACTCTTGACAGCACTCGGGTTTTATATGTGGCCTCATACGTTTTCCGCTTCGTATTCAGCCGAAAACCCGAAAGTCTTTCGCAAAAATGCCATCATCATGCCTCTATACCAGCTGATCTTGCTCTTCGTCCTTTTCGTCGGCTTTGCGGCTATCCTGCAAGTTCCTGATCTGAAAGGCGCAGACGGAGATCTATCGCTCTTGAGACTGTCTCTGCAAACCTTTGACCCTTGGTTTGTCGGGATCATCGGCGCTGCCGGACTGCTGACCGCGCTTGTCCCAGGGTCTATGATCTTAATGTCCGCCTCCACGCTGTTTGCAAAAAATGTGTACAAAGTGTTCGCGCCCCGCACAACAGAACAGCAAATATCAGCGCTTGCTAAGTTTTTAGTGCCGGTAATCGCGCTGATTTCAGTTTATTTTACGTTCAAAGGCGGACATACCATCGTTACACTGCTATTGATGGGCTACAGCCTTGTCACACAACTGTTTCCCGCACTGCTGTTCAGCCTGTTCAAGCATCATATGGTGACGAAGCAAGGAGCCTTCGCCGGCATCATTGCAGGTGTCGGAGCGGTTTCTTATATTACATTGACAGAAACGACGATCGGCACTTTATTTCCGGCGCTGCCGCAGGCCGCAAAAGATGTAAATGTCGGCATAATCGCCCTGTTGCTGAACATTGCGGTCATGGCAGCAGTAAGCTTTGTGACAAGAAAAGAGAAAAGCACCGCGGCTGATCAGGCGGCATAATCAATAAAAGCAAAAGCATTTC
Source organism: Bacillus sp. MSP13 (assembly GCF_000815295.1). Taxonomy (NCBI): domain Bacteria; kingdom Bacillati; phylum Bacillota; class Bacilli; order Caryophanales; family Bacillaceae; genus Bacillus; species Bacillus sp. MSP13. The sequence continues at coordinate 163,953 of NZ_JXAQ01000002.1, read as the reverse complement.
TGGCTGTCAGATTGCTTTTGCTTGTTTAACGTTCGCAGGCGATATAATCTTTGTCGCGGTCTTTCTTTTTATTGGCATCATAAAGCGCCTTAGAGACGTAAGGCTTGTACTACGTTTTTCCGCCTTTATTTTTCACCTTCGACGAGCGGGCCACCCCGCCTTTGTATACTTTGTTTAACTCCTTGCAATTCTTATAGACCTTCACCTTTGTTTTGGCTTCCGCCACATGAATGGAAGAAGGGCTTGTTTTTTCAAGCCTTTCACGTCAAACTGCCAAAACATGTTTTTCTGAAAATGCTCAGGGGTACACATACGAATGTACACCAAACAAAAAAAGGAGTGTTGATGATGTCTGATTCAAATCTTAGCAATCCTTCAACAGCATTTTTTCATGATGAATTCCCTGAACAATATCAAGAGCCGCCCGGCCTGCAGCAGAACATGAAGCCCGTGCCTGATTGCGGAGAAAAAAGCTACAAAGGATCGGGTAAACTAACCGGAAGAAAAGCGCTTGTCACCGGCGGCGATTCCGGTATCGGCCGGGCTGCCGCGATTGCATATGCCCGGGAAGGCGCCGATGTGGCCATTAACTATTTACCCGCGGAACAGCCTGATGCTGAAAAGGTGAAAGAATTGATAGAAGCAGAAGGCCGAAAAGCAGTGCTGATTTCCGGAGACTTGAGCGACGAATCCTTCTGCCAGGATTTAGTCAAACAGGCGCATCAGGAACTCGGCGGCCTGGATGTGTTAGCGCTGGTTGCCGGCAAACAGCAAGCCGTCGAAAACATCGAAGATCTGCCTACTGAACAAATGTATAAAACATTTGAAGTGAACGTCTTTTCCCTTTACTGGGTTGTAAAAGCGGCGCTTCCGTTGTTGCCGGAGGGCGCATCCATTATTACGACCACCTCAGTTGAGGGCTACAACCCGAGCCCGATGCTGTTGGATTACGCAGCAACGAAAAACGCCATTATCGGCTTTACAGTCGGCCTGGGAAAACAGCTGGCTTCAAGGGGCATCAGAGTGAATTCAGTAGCGCCTGGCCCAATTTGGACGCCGCTGCAAATTTCCGGCGGACAGCCGACGGAAAACATTCCGAAATTTGGCCAAGGGACGCCCCCATCCCCATTAAATCGCGCTGGGCAGCCAGTGGAATTGGCCGATGTTTATGTATTCTTAGCTTCAGAGAATGCAAGCTATGTGACCTCCCAGGTATATGGCATCACCGGAGGAATTCCGACAGCCTAAAGCAGGAGAGAAGGAGCTGCCCTTATCGGCCAGCTCTTTTCTATTTTCTAATACCGCTCCCCCAACTCACGCAAAATAAAATCATAAATCATCTTCGTCCGCTCTTCCTTCGGGTACAGCATAAATTCCTGCCGTTTCGGCACGCGGTGTTCGACTCTGTCTTGGAATTTGGTTCTGAGCCATGCTGTCCGGTATACCTGGTTCTCGAACGAATTACAGGAGATCGGCAGCTCCATCGTTTTCCCGTTAGAAAACGTCACTTCCGTATCGTCGAATTCAGTCGGTTTGAATTCTTTCACATGCACATGGGAAATCCAGCCGCATTGGGGTCTTGTCGAAGAAAGTGTAGGGAATAAAAAGATTTGGTTCGAAGGGTCCACCATGATCGGCGGTTTGTGTGAAATTTTTGTTACTTCATAAGTTCCAGCTTTTCTTCCCGCATAGCTTGATCCAAAAAACCGGCAACTTCTGTCGACAATTTGCAGCGGTTTCATGCTGACGTAAAACACGCAGTCTTTTTCAATAATTTTGGAACAGATTTTGCCGTCGACTTCTTCTGGCAGCACAGCAATTGTTGCGCCATTCACTTCATACGATTCTAAAGGTGCGTCTGTTTTCTGACTCATATTATGGCCTCCATCCTTTTTCTGCAAAATTTATACTAATAATCTATCATCTGTTTTTATAAAACGACAGGTTTTTTTACCAAATAAGCTAAAATCATCTTTTAATGATATTTATTAGTACTAAGTAACTAGTAATAAACCGGTTTTACATGTGTAAGATCAACCGATTGACGGCATTTTGCAGGATATGTCGATAGATTGCCAAGCATTAGTTGTCTAAAAATTATAAAAATTTATTGATTTTTTCGACCGTTATCCATATACTATAAAAAAGGCATTGGGGGGATTCTTTATGAAAGAGAAAAAATCGTACACTGAGCTCATGAAGTCCCGCAACACGCAAAAAACAAAAGAATTTGATGTCACAATGGCGGATGTCTATATTCAAATGGTGCTTGATGAATCCTTATATAAGCGTCGGCTGGCTATGCTGACGGACCAAATCAACAAAGCCTTGGACGAAAAAGATAAAGATGCGTTTCTTACGCTCTCTAAAGAATATGCAGCGCTCAAGCAGAGCGAATAAGCCAATCCTCACAGGATTGGCTTTTTATTACCCATTCACAATTGTTCCGCCATTGACGTGAATCGTCTGTCCCGTGACATAGGTGGAATCGTCACTGGCAAGGTATAAATAGCTTGGCGCCACTTCCACCGGCTGTCCCGGGCGTTCCATCGGCACGTCTGAACCAAACACTTCCACTTCCTTTGCGGAAAAGCTGGCGGGGATAAGCGGTGTCCAAATAGGGCCCGGCGCTACTGCATTGACTCGTATGCCCTGCTGAACAAGCGACTGGGAAAGGGACCTTGTAAAGGTAACGATCGCGCCTTTAGTCGCTGAATAATCGATTAGCTTTTTATTGCCTTTATAAGCGGTAATTGAAGCGGTATTAATGATAGAACTTCCCTTTTTCAAATGAGGCAGCACCGCCTTTGTTAAGTAAAACATAGAGAAAATGTTCGTTTGGAAGGTTCTGACCAGCTGGTGGCTAGTGATTTTTTCAATGCCGGGCTGGACATGCTGCTCAGCTGCATTGTTGACCAATATATCAATCGATGGAAACGCTTGGCTTACCTGCATGACAACATCATTGCAAAACGCTTCATCCCCGATATCTCCCGCAATCAGCAGGCATTTTACCCCTTCCTTTTCAACATACTGCTTTGTCTCCTCGGCGTCCTGGTGCTCATTCAAATATACAATGACTACATTAGCCCCTTCTTTTGCGAATAACACCGATACAGCGCGTCCGATTCCGCTGTCTCCTCCGGTTATGATAGCGGTTTTGCCCTCTAATTTTCTCGCTTTCTTCGGCTTATCAAAAACCGGACGCGGATCCATAAGATATTCTAAACCCGGCTGCTGGTTCTGGTGCTGAGGCGGCAATGTTTTCTTTTTTTGATTCGCCAATGAAATCACTCCTTTTCAACCCTATTATGTTATGAACAATGCCTGCTTCCTATGTATGAAAAGAGATAATATGGAAAAATTAAGAATAAATCAGATTGGAGGTATCATGGCTTGTCTAATCCATATTTTGCAAAAGAAGCACCTGAAACATACTGGAAAACATCAACTGACCTGCCTTCTTTTCCGGCGCTTCAAGAGGATACGGAATGTGACGTCACTATTATCGGAGGCGGGATTACGGGAATCACAACGGCGTATGAACTCACGAAGAGAGGCTTCCGTGTCGTATTGATTGAAGCCAATCAGGTTCTCAACGGCACCACTGCCCATACAACAGCTAAAATTACCGCCCAGCATGACATGATATATGATGAGTTTATCCGCAATTTCGGATTGAATCATGCAAGGCTTTATTATGAAGCCAATCAAAACGCAATAGATTACATAAAAGGCATTGTGGATGAACATCAAATTGATTGCGAATGGACTGAACAAGATGCATATCTTTACACAGCAAAAGAAAACGCTGTGAAAAAAATCCGCACTGAACATGAGGCGTACACAAAGCTTGGCATTGAAAGAGACCTTATCAAGGACCTTCCGATTCCTTTAGGTTCTAAGCTGGCGCTTGTCATGAAGAATCAAGCCCAATTTCATCCGCTGCAATACTTAAAAGCGCTTCTGGAGCAGATCGTTCAAAAAGGCGGACGGATCTATGAAGAAACCGTTGCGCTTGATGTCAAAAAAGGCGAAAGGCCTGAAGTGATAACCAAAAGCCGGCACGCCATTAAGAGCCGCTTTGTCATATGCTGCTCCCACTTCCCTTTTTATGACGGAGGCGGATTATATTCTGCGAGAATGTACGCTGACAGATCCTATGTCCTCGCCATCAAGCCGAAGATCGACTATCCCGAGGGCATGTATTTGAGTCTCGATCAGCCGTCAGTGGCGCTCCGCTATACCCTTGTAAACGGAGAAAAACTGATTCTCTTCAGCGGAGAAGGCCATAAAACCGGCCAGGGAAAAGACATGTCAGCACATTACGAATCACTGAGAAAAGCGGCTGAAAGCACGATCGGCACCGAAAGCATCCCTTATTATTGGTCCACCCAGGATCTTGTGACAATCGACAAAATACCGTTTATCGGGCCGATGTCGGAACATGAGGACAATATTCTTGTAGCGACCGGGTTCAAAAAATGGGGCATGACGTCATCGGGTGTCGCGGCCACTCTATTGTCAGACCTTGTGGAGAAAAAAGACAATCCATACGAAAGCATTTTCACGCCGTCCCGTTTCCACCTGAATCCCGGACTGCAGAAAGTGATCTCTTATAATGCCGATGTCGCCAAGCATTTCATTAAAGGAAAGCTCGAAAAGCCTGACGTCCAGTTTGAAGAGATCGCGCCGGGTGAAGGAAAAGCCGTCACCATCAACGGCAGACGCGCAGGGGCATTCCGAGATGAAACAGGCTGCCTCCATCTCGTCGATACGACGTGCACCCATTTAGGCTGTGAGGTCGAGTGGAACGACGGCGAGCATACATGGGATTGTCCGTGCCACGGATCGCGCTTTAAGCCAACAGGAGAAATTGTTGAAGGTCCAGCCATCAAACCATTAAAACAAATAGACCTTGATTAAACCGTTCATTTTAGTGAACGGTTTTTTAAATATTTTTCATTTTCATCTTCATTCATGTTTCTCTTGGCCGATAAAAAAGAAAAAGGCTTAAAAAGCCAAAAAATGAAAATTATATTTTTCCCAAGGGGGATCATTGTATTGTTATTTAAAAAAGAGAGAAAACAAGAAGCAGCTTATTTTTCTGAGTCAAACGGACAGCAAAAAAACCGCGTTCAGCTCACAAACAAACATGCGGATGTCAAAAAACAGCTCAACATGGTCAGATTAGGAGATGCCGAGCTTTATGTTTTAGAGCAGCTTCAGCCATTAATCCAAGAAAACATCGTATACATCGTCGATGCGTTTTATAAAAACCTTGACCACGAAAGCTCTTTAATGGACATCATTCAAGACCACAGCTCAGTTGACCGCTTAAAACAAACGCTAAAACGGCATATTCAGGAAATGTTTGCAGGCGTTATCGATGATGAATTCATTGAAAAGCGAAACCGAATCGCCTCCATTCATTTAAGAATCGGCCTTCAGCCGAAATGGTATATGGGCGCCTTTCAAGAATTGCTTCTGTCAATGATTAACATTTACGAAGCGTCTATTACAAACCACCAAGAACTGCTGAAAGCGATTAAAGCGACAACCAAAATCTTGAACTTGGAACAACAGCTTGTTCTTGAAGCGTTTCAAAGCGAGTATAACCAAACCCGAGATGAACAAGAGGAAAAGACAAACCTTCTGCATCAAAAAATTCAAGAAACCTCTGGATCGATTGCAAATCTGTTTTCAGAAACGAGCAGATCTGTTCAAGAGCTTGTGGATAAATCTGAAGGCATTTCTGAAGCATCCAAAGCAGGTACAGTGACATCCAGCACCGTTGAAGAAAAGTCGATCGGCGGGAAACAAGAGCTTGAAACCCAGCAGAAACAGATGAACAAAATTGACACGAGCCTTGTCCAAATCGAAAAAGAAATGGTGAAGCTCGATGAAATCGCACAGCAAATTGAAAAAATCTTCGGCATCGTCACAGGCATTGCTGAACAAACAAACCTTCTCTCGCTCAATGCTTCGATTGAATCCGCCCGCGCCGGTGAACACGGCAAAGGCTTCGCCGTAGTGGCCAATGAGGTGCGGAAACTTTCTGAGGACACGAAAAAAACCGTCTCGACCGTGTCTGAGCTCGTGAACAATACGAATACACAGATCAACATCGTCTCAAAGCATATCAAAGACGTGAATGGGCTGGTCAGCGAGAGCAAAGAAAAAATGACGCAAATTAACCGCTTATTCGATGAAATCGTCCACAGCATGAAAGTCAGCAAAGAGCAATCAGGCAAAATCGACATCGATTTGCAGGCCTTCCTCGGAGGGCTTCAGGAAGTCAGCCGCGCCGTTTCTCACGTGGCCGCCTCTGTTGATTCGCTTGTTATTCTGACAGAAGAATAAATATCAAAACCGGTCTGCCGCGCAGCCGGTTTTTTTCTATAAACCTCATCATTGTCTGCCGCTGCGGCCATCGCAGCGGAATCGGTCTTGCTTTATGATGTATCATGATGGCATAGGCTTTTTCATAGGATGAGCGCTTTTGATTTAGTATAATAGCGATATGACCAAAGTCAGGAAGGGGATTTTATGACAGCCGTTTGCTTAGTAAGACATGGAGAAACCGATTGGAACCTGCAGCAAAAATGCCAAGGCAAAACCGATATCCCGCTGAATGCGACAGGTGAACGCCAGGCAAAAGAAACCGGAGAATATGTGAAGGATTTTTCGTGGGATGTCATCGTGACGAGCCCGCTGAAAAGAGCGAAAAGAACCGCCGAAATCATTAATGAATATCTGCATCTTCCGATTGTCGAAATGGATGATTTGAAAGAGCGCGATTACGGCGACGCAGAGGGCATGCTGCTGGAAGAACGGAAAAGGCGCTTTCCGGACAACATCTATCCGAATATGGAAACAGTAGAAGAACTCACTGACAGGCTGATGGGCGGTTTGGTCAAAGTCAATCACGCGTATCCAAACCAAAAGGTGTTAATCGTCGCGCACGGCGCAGCGATTCACGCACTTCTGACGGAAATATCCGGCGGTGATCCGGAGCTGCGGAGCACGCGCCTCGTCAACGCCTGCCTCAGCAACATTGAATTCGCAGAAGAGAAATGGCGGATTAAAGACTATAACATCAACAGCCACTTATCCAGCTTTATCAAATAAGAAAAAGACAGGCCGGCGCCTGTCTTTTCCTTTTATCGCATCTCTTGCTGAAGCTCATCCAAAATGGCATCCGCTCCTTCTACACTGCGGCGCAAAGACCACACGGCGCGGTCCACGTGGTACACATGGCCGTTTTTCACTGCCTTCAGCTTCTTCCAAAGCACATTCTTTTCGATCGGGCGTTTGCCGTCTGCGTCAATGTCATCTGTTTTTCCTGTCATCAGAATGATGACATCCGGATCTGTTTTCAGCAGCTGCTCAAGTGTCATTTTCATATTCACTGAATCGCCGCCGTTGCTAGATTCGTTGTTATCTGACGTGCTGATCGCATATTGATAACCGACCTGTGTTAAAAGTCTGGATGTAAAGAAATTTTCATCTCTGGCCATAATCGTATCGTTCGTATTTCCAATTAAAAGCACGGTCTCGCCTTTAGCACTGATTTCCCGTTTTGTCTCATTCAGTTTTTCCTCATGCACCGTCAGCTTTTTCTCCATTGCCTTCTCCTTGCCGACCGCTTTTGCAATCGTAAGTGAAACATCAATGGTATCTTGGTAATCAGCGTTTAAATTGTCAAGCGCGATCGTCGGCGCTATTTTTTTCAGCTGGTCGTATACCTTCTTATGACGGGTCGTGTCGGCAATAATGAGATCGGGTTTTAATGAAGCGATTTTTTCCATGCTTGGCTGTGAACGAGTGCCGACAGATGTGTAGCCTTCTATATTCTTCAGGACTTCCTCGTTCATCAACTGCTTCGCTTTATTGTCATCCGCCACCCCGACAGGTGTTATGCCAAGATCAAGAAGCGTGTCGATAAAACCAAGCTCAAGTACAACAACCCGCTTCGGATGCTCTGGCACATTTGTCTTTCCTAAATCGTGTGTTACCGCCACGTTATGTTCTTTGCTGTTTTGATTACCGCTTGAAGACGAGCAGGCCGCCGTTAAAACAAATAGAAGCAAAACTGTAAGCATAATCAGTGCTCTTTTCATATGGTCAAGTCTCTCCTGTATGTAGTTTCTAAGAATAAGATATCCAAGAAATAGTATAGCACGCAATGAGAATCATTATCACTAACTTTTTTACATTGAGGAGAGAACGTTCAGCTTCCATGTTCACTGTCATGTAGCAGGACGATCATAGGAAGAGATGAAAATCAACGGCAGTACACCAGATGAACATCATGTACACAAAAAAGCTTGCAGAATAGTCTAGCTTTCTCTGCAAGCTGATTCAGTTAAAGCTTTACAATGATTCTTCCTTGAATGCGGTTTTGCAAAATATCATGCAGCGCAGCCGGCGCTTCTTCCAACGATACTTCCCTATCCACAATGGTCAGCAGCTGATCAGGTTTTAGGTCAGAAGACATACGCTCCCACACAGCGGCTCTGACATCCATCGGGCAGTACACTGAATCGATTCCGAGCAGGCTGACCCCGCGAAGAATAAATGGATACACCGTTGCAGGAACTTCTCCCCCGCCCGTTAAGCCGCTGACTGCAACAGATCCGCCATATTGGATTTTGCTTAAAAGCGAGGCAAGCTGTTTCCCGCCGACAGGATCAACCGCTCCCTGCCATTGCTGCTTGGACAGCGCCTTAAGCGTTCCGTCATAGACATCTTCCCTGCTGATCACTTCGCTTGCCCCGAGCTTCTTCAAATAATCAGCCGCCTCCCGGTTTCCGGTGCTTGCCGCCACATCATAGCCCCGCTTGTTCAGCATCGATATAGCAATTCCGCCGACACCGCCGGTTGCCCCTGTGACTAGCACGCTCCCTTTTTCCGGAGACAGGCCGTTCTGTTCAAGCCGATGCACCGATAACGCCGCAGTAAATCCCGCTGTTCCGTTCACCATCGCTTCTTTCAATGACAGATTCCGGGGTAAAGGCACAAGCCAGTCACCAGGAACTGAAGCATATTCACTTAATCCGCCATCGCGGGAGACACCGAGCTCATAGCTTGTCGCAATTACTTCATCCCCCTCGGCAAAACGCGGATCATTGGAAGAGACCACTGTACCCGCTGCGTCAATGCCCAAGATAAGCGGATACTCTCTGACGATATTGCCGCCTGCTTTTCCGGCCAGACCATCTTTATAATTGATGCCGGAATAAGCAACTTTAATCAGGACACCGTCTTTCGGCAAATCCTCTGTTGACATGGTTTTCACATGGACTGAAACATCATTGTCATGTTTCTCTGCCATCAATGCTTGAAATAACGTTGACATTCGGCACACTCCTTTTCGTTTATATCGTAACCGAAGAACGTTCAAAAAACCAAATCATCAGTCTTCCATTTTCATTTCGCCGGCACATTGAGGTGATAATGGACAAATGCCATTTCCTCTTCATAGCCCTTTTGCTCATATCAACTCCTTGCCGTCCGGTTGTGGCGTTCCGTCTGAAGCGATAAACGGTTTGCCCCGTTTTCCGCAGCAAAATCCTTTGCGGCAGACAGCAGCTGCCCGCCGGCTCCCTTTGTCCCCTCATGGGGAGCGACGAATAAGTCATTTACTATGTACATGTTTTTCATAGCCACAGAAGAAAACGTTGGCTAGAGCTGGGTAAAGCCTATGAATTCAATTCTCCATTTTCTTCTGCTTCAAAATAATAGACTCGTCATTTTCCAGACGCGCTTTCAAAAAAGCCTCTGCTCCTTTCAGATCGGACACCTGTTTATAAAATTCCCGGTACTTGTTAAACAGCGGCGCAATGGCTGCTGCACCTGATGTCTTTGCTTGGCGAATGTTCATCTCATTTCTTTCTTCCTCTCTATAATCGTTTCATTCTATCTTTAGTAGAATTTTCTGCAAAGTTCATTTTTCAGAATACTTTTATCAGCATACCGAAAAAATATCACGATAATATCCATTGATCTTCCAAAAAGATATGCAGGTCATACGAACGAATTTTTCCGACAGGAATTTGCAAAGACTCAGGAGCATTTAACTGAAAAAGCATAGCATTTCAGCATAATGAACATTTACTCATGTCTATTTTCGTTCTTTTCTGTAAGAAATTAGTTATTTCGAGACTCTATAGATATGGAGAGAGATGATATACCTAAATAGAGATAAAATCATCGCAAAAAAATAGGTCTACTAAAATATGATTCCATCTATTACAATAAATTTACAGAATAGTCTTTTAAATAAGTCTAGTCTGAATTTTACAAAAGGAGAGGGTAAAGAGTGAGAAACAAAAAATTGTGGATCAGCTTGTTGTTTGCGTTCACGTTAATCTTCACGATGGCATTCAGCAACATGTCTGCGCAGGCTGCCGGAAAAAGCAGTACAGAAAAGAAGTACATTGTCGGATTTAAACAGACAATGAGTGTCATGAGTTCCGCCAAGAAAAAGGATGTTATTTCTGAGAAAGGCGGAAAAGTCCAAAAGCAGTTTAAGTATGTTAACGCAGCAGCAGCAACATTGGATGCAAAAGCAGTAAAAGAATTGAAACAAGATCCGAGCGTTGCATATGTGGAAGAAGACCATATTGCACATCAATATGCGCAATCTGTCCCTTACGGCATTTCTCAAATTAAAGCGCCGGCTCTTCACTCTCAAGGCTACACAGGTTCTAACATAAAAGTAGCCGTAATTGACAGCGGAATTGACTCTTCTCATCCTGACTTAAACGTCAGAGGCGGAGCAAGCTTCGTACCTTCTGAAACAAACCCATACCAAGATGGCAGTTCTCACGGCACACATGTAGCCGGTACGGTTGCCGCGCTTAATAACTCAATCGGTGTTTTGGGCGTAGCGCCAAACGCATCGTTATATGCAGTAAAAGTTCTTGATTCAACAGGAAACGGCCAATACAGCTGGATTATTAACGGCATTGAGTGGGCTATTTCCAACAAAATGGACGTGATCAACATGAGCCTTGGCGGACCATCTGGTTCTACAGCGCTGAAATCAGTCGTTGATAGAGCCGTAGCCAGCGGCATCGTCGTTGTTGCTGCAGCCGGAAATGAAGGCACTTCCGGAAGCGCAAGCACAATCGGCTATCCTGCAAAATATCCATCTACCATTGCGGTAGGTGCGGTAAACAGCAGCAACCAAAGAGGTTCATTCTCAAGCGTAGGTCCTGAGCTTGATGTGATGGCTCCTGGCGTGTCCATCCAAAGCACACTTCCTGGAGGCACTTACGGGTCTTACAACGGAACATCAATGGCGACTCCTCACGTTGCCGGAGCAGCCGCGTTAATTCTTTCTAAACACCCGACTTGGACAAACACGCAAGTCCGTAATCGTTTAGAGAGCACTACAACATACCTTGGAAGCTCTTTCTATTATGGAAAAGGGTTAATCAATGTCCAAGCAGCTGCACAATAATATCAAAAAGAAGCAGGTTCCTCCATACCTGCTTCTTTTTATTTGTCATGATCCGCTTCTCTCTCATTCTCTTCTTTTTCCGCGTGTTGAATCCGTTCCATGATTGAAGGATGGCTGCCTCTGAAGATTTTCACAAGCACCGGAGGATCAACCTGGCTCAGTCCCGTCACGGCCAAATCCTGAAACGTTTTGACAGCGGCTTCCCTGTTCTCCGTCAGCTCGATCCCATACCGGTCAGCCTGATTTTCTTGATAACGTGAGACCGCATGAGAAAAAGGCGTGACCGCAAAGCTCAACACAGACACCAAAAGCAATAACAGCGGCAGCGCTGCAAGGTCATGCCGTCCCTCTACATGAAACATGCTGCGGGTTAAACGGACCATCCGCTTATAAAGCTTATCAATGACATAAAATCCAGCGAGCGACACGAGCAAATAGCCAGCCAGTCCGATATAGACGTGCTTCATGACATAATGGCCCATTTCGTGACCCATAATAAAGAGAATTTCTGAATCATCAAGCTTGTTCAGTGTCGTATCCCACAATACAATCCGTTTGTTGGCTCCGATTCCTGTGACATAGGCATTAAGCGCATTTGTTTTTTCAGACATATTCACTTCATATACATGATCAGCCGGAATCTCGGCTTCCTCTGCCAGCTCTAAAATCTTGCTTTCAAGCTCTTTGTTTTTCAGCGGATAAAAATCATTATATAAAGGATCGATCATGACCGGCTGAATAAAAAACAGAAACAGCGAAAACGGCACAGTTAACAGCCAAGCATATAACCACCATTTTTTTTCATGCCTTTTAATCAGCCAATAAAAAGCGAGAACGCAAAGTGTAAAGATCGGAAAGCTGATCCAAAAGTCTATGACCTGATCCTTAGCCCAGCTGGCCGCTGTCTGCGTGGAAATGTCATAGTCAAGTGATACTTGATAGCCGATCCAATCTAAAGGCAGCGTCACCAACGTTGTGATCAGCGAAAGCACAAACACAAAACCAATGATCTGCAAAAAACGAAAAGGCACGGCGGCTTCCATCCATCCTTTGATTTTCTTTGAAGCGCCGCTGACCAGCAATACAAAGAACAGAAACCAATCAAGAGGAATCCCGATAAAAAACAAAAAATGTTTTACATTCGAATACTGCTCGGCCACTGCCAATTCAGACGGCTTCATGAAAGAAGCCGGATCAGCCTGCGTCCCTTTCACGGCCTCCGGCACTGCGGCATCACCGGACAGGAAAAAATACCAATAAAAAAACAGTCCGTACAGCACGTAAGCAAGCCCTGCCGCCGCAATCCACTTGCGCATAACGCCTCACTCCTCACATCAACCGGTTACTTCTATTGTAATCATAAATTTAAATTCTTAGAACCAAGCTGTATGCCGTACTTTTCCTCCCTTTTAAGCATGGAAAGCCCAATCAATGGGAAAAATAGTGTTTGGAGTGATGCAAATGAAAAAAATCGTGGCAGCCATCGTGGTTATCGGCCTTGTGTTTCTCACATTTTTCTATCTTTACAGCCGGTCAGGCGATGTGTATCAATCTGTAGACGCGGATTTGATCACGCTCTCTTCAAGCGGCCGGGAAGATATCGAAATCGAAAAAAGGCAGAACGTCAAAGATATGCTCGACATTATGAATCAGGGAAAACAGCTGAAGACAGAAAAGACATCAACCCCTGATTACGAAGGGACAATCAAGTTTCATAAAGACCGGTACGACTCATTCAGACTATGGGTTGACGGCAGCCAGCAAGCCGTTTATTTGAAGGATGGCACATACTACAAATTAAGCAAAAGAGACACAAAGGCGCTGCTGAACATTGTGAAAAAAGAAGCAAAGGATTGAAAATGAAAAAGCGAAGCTTCGCCGCTTCGCTTTTTCGTATTATTGGGGCAAAATGTCTCTTAGCGCCCGCCTGAGCATTTTCCCCGTCGCGTTTTTCGGAATGTCGTCAAGAAACGTTATGGCGGCAGGCCGTTTATATTTTGCCAGATGTGTTTCACAGTGCTGCATGATGTCCGCTTCTGTTACGCCAGAACGTTTCGGTACAATATACCCCTTTACCGCTTCTCCGCTTTGAGGATCCGGCACCCCGATGACAACCGCCTCCTTGACATCAGGGTGGCGGTACAGCACTTCCTCCACCTCACGAGGATACACGTTATATCCTCCGACAATGATCATATCTTTTTTCCGGTCAACGATGTAAAAATAGCCGTCCTCATCCCGTCTCGCCAAATCCCCCGTATAAAGCCACCCGTCTTTTAACGCATGCTTTGTTTCCATCGGCATTTTATAATAGCCCTTCATCACATTGGGGCCTTTTACGATCAATTCGCCGACCTCGTGCTCGGGCAGCTCGCGCCCGAGCGGATCTACGACCTTGTTTTGGACATGTAAGATACTTGTCCCGATGGAGCCCGGCTTTCTGCCTCTGTCAAAAGGGTTAAAGCATGTGACGGGTGAGGCTTCCGAGAGCCCGTAGCCTTCCAAAATAGTCACGCCGAATTTTTCTTCAAACGCCGTCAGCAGCGCGACTGGCATGGCAGCCCCTCCCGAAATGCACAGCCGGATGGAAGTAAAATCATCTGTTTTGCCGTTTTCATGCTGAAACAAGTAATTATACATCGTAGGCACACCGGCAAAAATGGTCGCCTGCCTCTCTTTCACAAGCTGAAATACAGATGCCGGACTGAATTGAGGTTCAATCAGGACTGTTGCGCCGCTCATCAGCGGGGCATTCATGCAGACCGTTAAACAAAACACGTGGAACATCGGAAGAGCGCAGACGACATTGTCCTTCTCATCCATTCCCAAATAGCCGGCGACATCGTTGGCATTGCTGTACAAATTCTGATGGGTCAGCATCGCGCCTTTTGGTTTTCCGGTTGTTCCTGACGTGTATAAAATAACCGCGGTATCATCAGGGACCAGCTTCGGGCTTTGTCTAGCGGCAAATGTCGGACGCGCTATTTTTGCAAACGTTGTCATTTTCATTCTGACCTCTGGGTCTGAAGCTTCCGGCTCTGACTCTCCCGTTTGGCATAAAATAACGAGCTCCACCTTAGGCAGTGATTCATGCATGCTTTCATACAGCGGCAAAAGCTGAGCTACACCCACGATCGCTTTTACATCGCCATTTGTCAGCATATAACCGATTTCTGTCGGCGTATACATCGGATTGATAGGCACGGCCACGATCCCGGCCTTTAACGCACCAAAAAACGAGATGACAAAATCCGGTGAATTGCCAAGCAGCAAAGCAAGGTGGTCTCCTTTCTCCATACCGGCTTCCTGAAGGCCGTCCGCAAATCGCTGAACGCTTTCATTCAGCTCCTGATACGTCATCATACGATCCTTAAACCTGCATGCGATGCTGTCGGGCTTCTTAGATGCTGTCTCTTCCAATTTCGAAACGAGATTCATTCTCCCACCCCTTAAAGTGAATGAATAGTCATTCATTATTGAAGATAAGCTTTCCCCTTCATTATAGAGAAACAGAAAAAAACACTCAAGAGCAAAAAGCCCCGAGTGTCAGTACTGTTATAGTTTCTTTAATGCTTCGGCAATCGGCGTATCTCCTTCTGTCAGATCAAAGGCCCGATTTTCCGTATTGGTTTCATCTAAAGAGGCAATGACTGTTTTCGCCACGTCCTCACGAGAAATGTATCCCCGCTCCAAATCGGCGGCGGCTGAAACAGTTTCCGTTCCAGGCTCATTTCGAAGGCCTCCCGGACGGATAATCGTATAGGTTAAACCGCTTGCTTCCAAAATTTTATCAGCATAATGCTTGGCCGCATAATAAGGTTTAAGTGATTCATTCCAATTTTCACGGTTGTGGGCTTGCAGGGCGCTAACCATGATAAACCGCTTGATGCCCGCGATATCCGCAGCTTCAATGGCTTTTGCCGCTCCGTCCAGATCCACCAGCAGCGTTTTATCATAGCCTGTGCTGCCGCCGGAACCCGCTGTGAAAATAATCGCGTCGCAGCCTTTCGCCGCGGCGGCGATTTCTTCCGGGCTGCCTTCCAGATTCGCAAGCACAGCTTCTGCACCGGCAGCTTCAAGAGACGCTTTCTGTTCTTCTTTTCTGACCATCGCTCTGACAGAATAATCAGGATTGTCTCGGAATAAAGAAACGAGTCTTTGTCCGATTTGTCCGTTCGCTCCGATTAACAACACTTTCATGTGAATCCCTCCTGCCACCATTATTTCAAAAGCACAACCGCTCTTTCAAACAATGTGTTTGGCCTTAATAAATCAGATCAAGGAAATCCTCTTTCGTAATGTTCCCAAAGTAATGCTTGAGATTCACATCTTCCAGCACATCAGCAATGACGCTGCGTTCATATTGTTTTCCGACCAGCAGGTTTTCGATTTCAGATACATCACCGACACCGAAGAAGTCTCCGAAGATTTTGCAGTCCTCAATTTTGCCTTTCTTGACTTCCAAGCGCAAATCAATCGACCCGATCGGATAACGTTTTGAATGATTAAGGTTAAATTTCGGCGAGCGGCCGTAGTTCCAATCCCAATTCTGATAACGCTCTTTCGAAATTTGATGAATGACCTCCCAATCTTTTTCCGTCAGCTTATACTCCGGCACATTTTGGATGTCATTTGTATTAAAAATATACCGAAGCAAATGACTGCGGAATTCCTCGGTGGTCATTTTCTCATGAAGAAACTCACTGATGTTTGCCACGCGGCTTCTGATCGATTTGATGCCTTTTGATTCAATTTTATCCTTTTTCACCTTTAATGCTGACACAACATGATCAATGGCTGAATCAAACATGAGGGTGCCGTGGCTGAAAATACGTCCTTTTGTCGAAAACTGGGCGTTTCCGGATATTTTCCGGCCATCCACTACAATGTCGTTGCGGCCGCTCAATTCCGCTTCAACCCCAAGCTGATGCAATGCCTGGATCACCGGCTCAGTGAACTTTTTGAAGTTATGAAAGCTGTTTCCGTCGTCCTTTGTAATAAAGCTGAAGTTTAAATTCCCCAGATCATGATAAACAGCGCCCCCGCCTGATAAACGGCGGACAACGGTAATCCCGTTTTCCTCTACGTATTTTGTATTGATTTCCTCGATTGTATTTTGGTTTTTCCCAATGATAATAGACGGCTGATTCACATAAAAAAGCAAATACTGTTGTTCAGGGTCTAAATGCTTTACACAGTACTCCTCGATAGCAAGGTTGATCTGCGGATCATTCATATTTTGATTGTCGATAAATAACATGGTGCTCCTCCTTTATCCTTCCCACACAAAACCTGATGTCGCAATATTCACTTCGCCGTTAAAAACGGTTTTCGTTTCTTTGCGAAGATTGTCATGAACGCCGAAATGAGGCAAATGCGTCAACAGCAGTTCTCGCGCCCCCGCTTCTTTTGCAATTCGCCCGGCTTCCAGGCTGTTCATATGGCCTGCGCTTGTCCCATCTTGATCAGCATAAAAATTACATTCAGAGATCAATAAATCGGCATTTTCCGAAAATGGGATAAATGAATCCTGGTAGCTGGAATCAGCGGTATAAACGACAGTATGGCTGCCGTCAGTAATGCGCATGGCATAGCACGTCACCGGGTGAATCGTTTTTAAAAAGGTGATCGTAAACGGACCGGCAGTCAGCGGCTGGTTTGGCTGATAGGCGATCCCTTTCGTATGTGTTTTATATGTAAGCTTTTGAAACTGTTCTATATCAGCATCATGTCCGTAAATCGGGAGCCTATGCTCGCCTTTGCCGAGAAACGAACCGACCTGCTTGGCAAATTGCAGCGGCCCGATGTCTGCGATATGGTCATGGTGGTAATGAGACAGAATCACCGCATCCAGCTTTTCAGCCGGCACATAGTTAAACAGCTTCGATAATACGGCACTGCCGCAATCAACAAGCAAAGAGTAATCACCTGACTGAAACAAATAGCCCGACGTCGCTTCATTGACGGCCGGAAAACCGCCATAGCATCCGATAACTGTAACTTTCATCATGTCCTCCTCTTTTCTCTAAAAAATTGATCCTCCTTCAATATACCCATTTTTCTTTAAAAAAGCATGTTTTAAACATTGTATCAAAACAGTTATTGATTTTTTGAATCTGTTATATTACAATGAAATCACTACAAAGAGGAAAGAGGGATTGGTTATGCTTGGGAAAATCACAGATTTTTTTAGAAACCTGCCTTCGAAAAAGTGCGCGGAATGCGGAAAAAAAATAGAAGAGCAGCATGAGTGTTATGGCAATACTTGCAATGACTGTATAAAAGTTAACGATTTATCATGAAGCGAAAATCCCGCGCAGCACGCGCGGGATTTTCTTTTAATTCATAATTCTTTATATCGAGATAATAGTCAGTTTAGGTCAAAGATCACCTGTTTTTAGAGAATTATGGTGATTTCAGTCCCAGTTTACAATATTATTTATTTTCTAAATATAATTTACTATAGACGAATTCATTTCCTATCTATTATAATTTGATCTAATAGTGAGATTAAATATATGTCAATTCATGATATATGTTGATACTTTGTTTTTTGGGAGGTAATCTATGAAAAGAATGAAGTTTGGATTAGCCACACAAATATTCGTTGGACTTATTCTAGGTGTCATTGCAGGCGTTATTTGGTACGGCAACCCAGCATTGCCTACTTACCTGCAGCCAGTCGGGGATCTCTTTTTACGATTAATCAAAATGATAGTGATTCCTATTGTTGTCTCTAGCTTAATCATCGGTGTAGCCGGAGCAGGAAATGGAAAGCAAGTTGGTAAATTAGGCTTCAGAACGATTCTGTACTTCGAAATCATTACGACTTTTGCCATCATTCTCGGACTCGCACTTGCAAACATCTTCCACCCGGGTACAGGAGTTAATATACACGAAGCTCAAAAATCAGACATCAGTCAATATGTCGAAACTGAAAAAGAGCAAAGTAATAAAACAGTAGCTGAAACGTTCTTACATATTGTACCGACAAACTTCTTCCAATCCTTGGTTGAAGGAGATCTTCTTGCCATCATTTGCTTTACGGTGCTATTTGCATTGGGTATTTCCGCGATCGGCGAAAGAGGAAAGCCTGTATTAGCCTTTTTTGAAGGTGTATCCCATGCCATGTTCCACGTTGTAAATCTCGTGATGAAAGTGGCTCCATTCGGTGTTTTCGCGCTTATCGGAGTGACTGTGTCTAAATTCGGGCTCGGTTCCCTTCTTTCTCTCGGAAAGCTTGTCGGATTGGTGTATGTCGCACTTGCTTTCTTCTTAATTGTCGTGTTTGGGATTGTCGCAAAAATTGCCGGCATCAACATTTTCAAATTCCTTGCTTACATGAAGGACGAAATCTTACTGGCGTTCAGTACGTCCAGCTCTGAAACCGTTCTTCCGCGCATCATGGAAAAAATGGAGAAAATCGGCTGCCCGAAAGGCATTGTGTCATTTGTCATTCCAATCGGATATACGTTTAACTTAGACGGTTCCGTTCTCTATCAATCGATTGCCGCGCTGTTTTTGGCACAGGTATACGGTATTGATTTGACGATTTGGCACCAAATTACGCTTGTCCTCGTCCTAATGGTCACATCTAAAGGGATGGCTGCCGTGCCCGGTACTTCTTTTGTCGTCTTGCTGGCGACACTTGGCACGATCGGCGTTCCGGCTGAAGGACTTGCCTTTATTGCCGGCGTAGACCGGATCATGGACATGGCACGCACAGTTGTCAACCTGACTGGTAACGCACTAGCTGCCGTTGTGATGTCTAAATGGGAAGGCATGTTTAATCCTGCGAAAGCAGAAACCGTCATGTCCCAAGCAAAAACAGATCAAAACGCAACCATTTCCGGTTAATGAAAAGCCTGCGGGGTTCGTGCCCCGCAGGCTTTTTTAATCATGAACAAGCTCAAACAGCTCTGTCAACAAAACGGTATCCTCATTCAGCTCTAGTTCACCGTTTTGGATCAGCTCCGCCCATGCCATCAGATGGTCTTCCTGAAACTCCTCAATTCGATCTTCATTTCCCTCTCCTTTGACTACCCTCATATCAGGCGCTCCAAAGGTCGTTTCAAATACATCTGTCACTTTTATATTGCATCTCGGATTACCATCCTTATCACAAACGGTCACAAGCTGCCCCGCTGTTAGATACACTTCACTCAATTCATCTTTGGAATATAATGATTTCGGCGCGCACGTGGCTGTTTTTTCGCCGGCTAGGATTTGCTGAATCAGCTGTTCCCCCAAGCCTTCATCACCGTCCCAGCCAAATGTGCTTTTCAGCTCACAAATCTTCATTCGCCCTCCCCCTTACACCATTTCTGACTGTACATAGTAATACAGAAGCTTGGCCGTATGGCGAAGAGATGATTGATGAGTGCGTTCAAACGCATGCGAGGCGTCAATTCCCGGCCCGATCAGGCCATGTACAATATCATGCCCGGATTTAATCGCCGCTGACGCATCCGACCCATAGTATGGATAAATATCAAGCTTATAGTCGATATGATGCTTCTCGGCTAAATGGACTAAATGCTTTCTCAGCTGATAATGGTACGGCCCGCTCGCATCCTTCACACAGATGGATACTGTATATTCATCTGTCGCCTGTCCGTCACCGATAGCCCCCATGTCGACCGCCAAATATTCGACTGTTTCAGGAGGAATATTCGAGTTGCCCCCGTACCCGATTTCTTCATTATTTGAAATCAGAAAATGAGTTGTATACGGAAGCTCAATGTCTTCTGTTTGAATGTGATGGATTAAGCGCAGCAATAAAGCAACGCTTGCTTTGTCATCCAAGTGGCGCGATTTAATAAATCCGCTTGATGTGATCTCGACGCGGGGATCAAACGACACAAAATCTCCCACGCCAATGCCGAGCTCTTCTGTATCTTTCCGGCAGTGAACAGGCTCATCCAGGCGGATCTCCATATTCTCTTGATTCCGTTCAGCTTTTCCTGCATCCTTGTAAACGTGTACCGACGTTTGATGCATTAAAATGGTGCCTGTATACGTTTTTCCCGAGGCGGTCTCAATTTGGCAATACTCCCCCTCAATCGAGTTGTAGCGGAAACCGCCGATCAAATCGATTGTCAGCCGGCCGTCAGCTTTAATTTCTTTCACCATAGCGCCGAGCGTGTCAACGTGCGCCGTCAGCATGCGGTGCCGGGATGTGTCGCGGCCTGGAAGGGTGGCAATTAAGCCGCCCTTATGATTCCGAACCGTTTCTACCTTCCATTCTTTTAAAAGGGTTTCAATATAATTGATCACCTCATATGTATTTCCTGTGGGACTTGGAATTGATACAAGTTCTTTAATGAGCTCCATCGTTTTACGTACGGACGTCATCGGGCATTCCTCCTTTTAGATTCCTATTTAAAATATACTCTTTTCCCGAGGGACCCGTCCAATCTTTTCCTATCAATCTCTCATATGCTGTAGAGAGCATGGGAATAGGAGGGATATCTATGTGCTGTCGTCATTCACATGAACGGAAACATCATTGTCACGATTGGTTTGATGCGTTTTGGTTCTTTGACGAGTGGTTCGATAAAGATTTCCACGACCCTTGCAAGAAAAAGAAAGAATGCCATGACCCTTGCGAGAAGAAGAAAAAGAAACACGATTGTTTCTCTTGTAAAAAACACAGACACTGTTGCTGCCATTGGTAAAGACTGAATCAGAAATATTCTGTTAACCCATGCTTCAGGTATATTTCTATCTGCATTTTTCCAAGCGGGCTTTGCTGCTGCTTGGACTTTTTATTGAAACAGCCTTTTTGCTTTCACAATCCAATAGACTGATACGGCAGCTATAAGAGCAATAATGATTTCAACAGCAGCGGCATGTTCGATGATTCTTTTTTGGTATAAAACCGCCGGTACATTAAAGAGCGCATGGAAAAGGATAGAAAACAGCAAAAACTGCGGCTGGCGGCTTTTAACCGCATACAGGACAACCAGGGACAACCCGATTTGGACAGCAATCGCACTGATTCTTTCTATTCCGCCCAGCAGCCATTCATACGAAGGCGTATGCAGCAGCTGTTCCTGAATCGGCAGAAGCGCCTGCTTGATATCATCATTGATGAAAAGCTGTTCAAATGTTCCGCTATTGATCGCAACTGCATAGACAATAAGTGAGATAGAGGACAAGCCTGTTATCAGGATGGCCTCAAGCCCGCCATGGCCTGCTCCGAAAGCCAGTCCATCCGCCCAAAAATAATGGCGTTTCATCAAAAAACGCATCATGATATACCTTCCGCATTCCTCAAAGATTCCGGCCATCAAGCAGCCGTAAATGCCATACCACAATGGGTTTCGCATAGCTTCTTTTGTCACTTCATTCACTTGCAGCACATAAACATGAACGCCGCCCTCCAACAGCTGAGCAAAAACAAAAAACGTGAGGGCGCCGATAAAAAACACCTTTAGCGAGGAGCCGTACTGACGCTTAAACCATACGATCAGTCCGATCGGCAACAAAAACGCAATAGCCCCCGATACTGCCATAAAGATTACTGCATCTTGACTGACCATTGTTCAGCCTCCTTTTTCTTATTTATAGATTCTCTATTTCACTTTTTTCTCTTTTTTTACGGAAAATCCTCCTTTTTAGTACCAGATACTAATATCTAGTGTTATAATCTGATCACAAGGAGTGATTCATATGTCAAAAGCAAACATTACAGCTATCGGCACCTATGCGCCGAGCAGGCGCTTAACCAATGCTGATTTAGAAAAGATCGTTGATACATCTGATGAATGGATTGTGCAGCGCACAGGAATGAGAGAACGCCGGATAGCAGATGAACAGCAGTTCACCTCAGATTTATGCATCGAAGCGGTGAAGAATCTCAAGAGCCGTTATGGAGGGACACTTGATGATGTCGATATGATTCTCGTTGCCACCACAACATCCGATTACGCCTTTCCGAGTACGGCATGCCGCGTGCAGGAATATTTCGGCTGGGAACACACAGGCGCTCTGGATATTAATGCGACGTGCGCAGGGCTGACATACGGCCTTCATTTGGCTAATGGATTGATCACATCCGGCCTTCATCAAAAAATTCTTGTCATCGCCGGAGAAACACTATCAAAAGTAACAGATTATACCGATCGAACGACATGCGTACTGTTTGGCGACGCGGCGGGTGCGCTGTTAGTTGAGCGAGATGAAGAAACGCCTGGGTTTCTTGCATCTGTCCAAGGAACAAGCGGGAACGGCGGAGATATTTTGTATCGTGCCGGGTTGCGGAATGAACTGAATGGAGTTCCCCTTGCCGAATCCGGAAAAATGGTCCAAAATGGCCGTGAAGTGTATAAATGGGCAGTGAGAACCGTCCCCCGCGAATTTGAACGCCTTTTGCAGCAGGCAGGTCTGACAAGCGGCGAGCTGGATTGGTTTGTCCCTCACAGCGCCAACTTGCGCATGATCGAATCAATTTGTGAAAAAACACCGTTCCCGATCGAAAAAACACTCACCAGTGTCGAATATTTCGGAAACACGTCTTCTGTTTCAATTGTTTTGGCACTTGATCTCGCAGTGAAAGCCGGGAAGCTGAAAAAAGATCAAACCGTGATGCTGTTTGGATTTGGCGGCGGATTAACCTATACAGGATTACTTGTCAAATGGGGCATGTAATAAAAAAGAACTTGTTTCGAGGAAACAAGTTCTTTTTCATTATGAAGCCGGCTGTTCTTCTGACGTTTCTTCCTTCCGGCTTAACATGACAAAATAAGTAATGCTCAGCAAAATCATAACGAGGGCGATGCCGATTAAGACGCCGGCCATCTGCCACATGTAGCCAAAATCCCCGTTTGAAATGACTGCTCTGAATCCGTTAATGCTGTAAGTCATCGGCAATACGCCGTGAATGACTTGATAGAAATTCGGAAGCAATTCTAACGGGAAGGTTCCTCCGCTCGCTCCCAGCTGCAGCACTAAAATAATGACTGCGATAAATCGCCCCGGATTGCCCATCGTTGTGGCCAAAAATTGAATCATTGCCAGGAATGCGAGACTCGTAATCATCGTAAACACGTAAAATCTCCACGCGCTCTCAACCTCGAGGCCGATTCCGAGCAAAAGAACCGTCGCCACAATGACCGATTGAATGATTCCAACGAGCATCATGACATTAAATTTGCTGAAGAACCACTCAAAGCCGTTTCTCGGACGTCCTGACGCTTCCTTCAGCGGGAAGACCACCGTGAGCATGATGCCGCCGACATACAAGCCCATTGACAGAATATAAGGTGTCAGCCCTGTACCGTAGTTAGGAACGGAATGAATGGCGTTGTCATCGGTTTTAACCGGATCAGCAAACATGCCGTATGTTTGATCGTCAGCATCGATATCACCTGTTTGATCTGCCGCGTCCTTCAGTTTACTAGACAGCTCTCCTGTGCCGTCCAACAGCTTGCCTAAACCTGTATCAAGAGATTCAGATCCGTCTGCGAGTTTTGATGATCCGTTTTGGACTTGTTTAGAGCCGTCTAATAGTTTCAGCAAGCCGCCGGATACTTGGCTGCTTCCTGTCACCAATTGCTCTGAGCCCGCTTTTGCTTTTGCAAACTGCTTATTATATTCACCGATACCGGCTGTCAGTTTATTTTGGCCATCTGTCAGCTGCTGTGAAGCCGTGTGTATCTTCTCAGCTCCCTCAGTTAATTTGTCAATCGCATCTTGAGTCGCTTTTGCGCCGTTATATAGCTTAGATGTAGCTTCCGGCATAGCTTTCAGCTGCGCCACCTGCGTTTTCACATCTTCCAGAGAGCTTTTCATCGCTGAAATGTCCGGCAGCTGATCAGCTGAAGGCATTTGGCTTAAGATTTGATCAAAATTAGGCGCATCCACCTGAGGAAGCTGTTTCTCAACAGAATGGATAAGCTGGCTTTTCTGTTCTGCTGTTAAAAAATCGCTTGAGTTGATGAGATTTTTAAATGCCTGATCACGGTTTTTCAAGCTGTTTTCAAAGTCGGTCAGCTGTTTATGGAATTCCTTCATCGCTGTTTCTGAATTTTCCAGGTTGTTCACTGCGGTTTCAAGCTTCGTTAAATCGAGCGCATTGATGATCTTTTCCGCTTTTGCTGCCTTCTCAGAACCTTCTTGGACTTTACTGTTGAGCTGATCCAGCCCGTTTGTCAGATTAGGCAATCCCTGCTGTACTTTCTGAAGGCCGGTATTAAGTTCATTCAGCTTGCCTGTTATCTTGCCTGATCCTGCCGCAAGCTTCCCTGAGTTTTCATAAATCGTATTGCTGCTGTCCTGGAATTTTCCAAGCGAGCTGTCAAGCGATTGGATGCCGCTTGTCACCTGTGCCGCTCCATCTGCAAGCTGCGCCGTTTTATCACTGATGGTGGCGGTGCTTTCCTTCAGCTTCTCCAGATTTTCTTTCAACTGGGCGCTTCCGTTTTTCGCATCCTTCGTGCCGTCATCAATTTTTTTCGCGCCGCTGCTCGCGTCGCTCAATCCTTTTGCGAGATCTTTAAAGTTATCAAAAATAACTTTCGTATATTGCTCGGTCACTTTTTTAGAAACAGAGGCTTTTAGTTTATCAATCGCTTTTTCACCGATCGTCGCCCCTACATAGTTCGAACCGGCATTCGTATGGTATTTCAGATCCAGCTTTTTGGGATTTTTATCCAATACCGTGCTGGCATTCTTAGAGAAATCCTCGGGAATCTCGACAACCAAATAGTATTTTTGATTTAATAAGTCCTTTAACGATTGGTCGAGATCACTGGAAAAATGCCATTCAAAGTTGTCATTGTCCTTTAATTCTTCGACCAGATCATCACCGATTTGGAGTTTTTCTCCTTCATAGGTTGCCCCTTTGTCTTGGTTGACGACAACGACAGGGAGCTGGTCAACTGTGCCGTATGGGTCCCAATAAGCCTTTAAGAACACACCGCTGTAAATAAGCGGGACAAACAAAATGGCAATGATGGGAATTAATAATTTTTTACTCGTTACGATGTCTTTCCACTGACTTCGTATTGTGTTCATCCTGATGCCTCCATTCTAAAACTGACTCATTATGAAAAATGGTCATTTTCTTACAAAAAGAAAGGATTATCTAGTTGGCTGACAATCCTTTCACAACATACAATTCAAGCAGTTCCGCAATTGTCTGTTTATCAAGCGGGGGATGATGTTTTTCCCAATCAAAAATGAGTGCGATATAAAGCTTCAGCATCACGAAAGCTGTCAGCTCAGGATCGCATGGCTTGATTGCACCGCTTTTGATCCCGTTTTCTATCTTATCTTTCATATAAGAGAGAATACCCCGCTCCATTTTTTGGATTACATCCTGAACGGCCATTGTACCAATTTCAGCGTTTTCTTGGAAAATCTTGATCGTCAGCTGATGTGTTTTCCTGAATTCAAGAATAGCAAACAGCGCTCTGTGCACATTTTCATGGAACGGAAGATCCGGCTCCATCGCTTCGTCCGCTTTCTGCTTCATTTCCTTCAATAAAGTTGTGAAAATCTCGTCAAACAGCTCTTCTTTGTTTTTGAAAAAGGTATAAATGGTTCCCTTCCCCACATTCGCAAGCTTCGCCACTAGGTCCATTGTTGTCGCTTTATAACCGAACTGCGTGAAAGACTTTGTGGCAGCCTCTAAAATGAGCTTTTTTCGATCTATTGACATTGTCTATCACCTCGAAACTGACCGTTTGAACATTTTAGTCATTAAGTACATATGCAAATGTATCATAACCCGATGATCAATTCAATCATTTTTTACACAATATTGACATCGCCCGCCAAAAAACCCTCCGCCGCAGCGGAGGGTTTTAGCTGAATAAATAGGTGAGCGCGTCAGACACGGCGGCTTTTCCTTGATCGATGCAGTCTGGTATTCCGACACCTTCAAAAGAAGCACCTGTCATATAGACACCCGGATATGCGGAGGCCAGTTCTTCGCGAAGCTCTTTGATGCGCTGTTTATGGCCGACATGGTACTGCGGCATGCTTTCATGCCAACGGGTGACACATGTCATTTCCGGCTCCCCGTTTATGTTCATGACTTTCTTTAAATCTTCTAACACAATGTTGATAATGTCGGTATCCGAGAGATCGACAATGGATTCGTCTCCGGCTTTCCCCACATAGGCCCGAAGCAGCGTTTTGCCTTCCGGCGCTGCGTGCGGCCATTTTTTGTTCGTCCACGTACAGGCTGTGATCGCGAAATCACTGTTTCTTGAGATCACAAAGCCCGTGCCCTCATGCTCCATTTGGACTGCGCCTTCAGGGAAGCCCAAGGCGACATTTGCCACGGATGTGGAGTGCATATGTTTCAAATTAGCAATAGCAGGAAGCTCTGAAAGCATTCCTGCAGCCGCTTTATGCGGAGCAGTCACAATCACTGATTCAGCATCAAGTGTGACGCCGTTATCCAGCTCGAGCGAGTAGCCAGTGCCGCCACGGCCGATCTTCATCACTTTTGTGCCTTTGACTATCTTCGTCAGCTTTAATTGCTTTTCGATCTCTTCGACAAGGGTCTGCAAACCGGTTGACAGGGTTTGAAACTGCCCTTGTTTTTTAGCCGTCAGCTGCTGGCCGGAGCCCTGAGGACGTGTTTTTTTCATGCCGAGAATCAAGCTTCTGTGCTTTTGTTCCGTCTCGTAAAATTGCGGGAATGTCGACATCAGGCTGAGCTTATCAATGTCGCCTGCGTAGATGCCTGATAGAAGCGGCTCAATTAAATTCTCTACCACTTCATCCCCAACACGTCTGCGGAAAAATTCTCCCAATGACTGGTCGTCTTTTGATTTGCTGGCGGGCAAAATGAAATCCATCGCGGCTCTTGCCTTCCCAGACACAGAAAACAGGCCGGTTGAAACGAACGGCGCGATTTTTGTCGGTATGCCCATCACGGCGCCCTTCGGCATCGGATGCAGGGTGCGGTTTACAAGCACATAGGATTGTCCGGTCGCATTGTTGACAAGCAAATGTTCAAGCCCTAGATCTTTGACAAGCTGCGGAGCGCTTTTCTTTCGTTCCAGAAATGAGTCAGGCCCTCGTTCGATGATATAGCCGTCTTTGTTGACAGTCTGAATTTTCCCGCCGACTCTCGGACTCGCCTCAACAAGCGTCAGCTCAATCGGCAGATCTTTTTCTTTGATTTCTTTTTCCATATAGAAGGCGGCGGCTAAACCGGTAATGCCGCCGCCGATGATGACTACATGTTTTTTGCCGTCACTCATGTTCATCGCCTTCTTTAACGTCCTAATTTTTTTAATACCACTGTTGCTAAAGCATCAATAAATTCAGGCTTGGCATTCGGCATTTCCGGCCTGTAGTAGCTTGCGCCGATATCGTCAGTGACCACTTTGCATTCATAATCATTGTCGTATAGCACTTCTAAATGGTCTGCGACAAATCCGACAGGGACATACACAAATGCCTGATATCCTTTTTGTTCGAATAAATCACGTGTTAAATCCTGTACATCAGGCCCGAGCCAAGGATCAGGCGTGTTCCCTTCGCTTTGCCAGCCGACAGCATATTCGGAAACGCCTGCGCCTTCAGCAATCAATTTCGCCGATTCATGAAGCTGATCCGGATACGGGTCTCCAAATTCTTTGATTTTTTCCGGCAGACTGTGCGCGGATACGATAAGCATCGCGTTTTCTTTTTCATTTTCAGGCATTGTGACATATGTTTCCTTCACTTGGTCAACCCAGTATTTCACGAACTTCGGTTCATCGTACCAGCTTTCAACAGACGTAATTGTCAAGCCGCCAAGTTTTTCAGCTTCTTCTTTGGCACGTTTGTTGTAGGACTGCACGCTGAACGTGGAGAAATGCGGTGCCAGCACGATGCTGACCGCTTCTGTTATGCCGTCCTTATGCATCTCTGCCACAGCATCTTCAATAAACGGCTCGATATGCTTCAGTCCGATATACGTTTTAAATGTAATCTCGTCCTGAATCTCATTTAAGTGCTGTTCAAGCTGATGCGCTTGTTCTTCTGTGATTTTGGCAAGCGGTGAAATGCCGCCAATTGCTTCATATCTGTCTTTCAAATCTTGAAGCATTTCAGGTTCAGGCTTTCTGCCTCTTCTAATATGTGTATAATAACGTTCAATATCTTCTTCTTTATAAGGCGTGCCGTACGCCATAACGAGAAGCCCCATTTTTTTTCTACTCACTGTTTACACCCTCTTTAATTAATCTGCTCCTAACATTTTGACAGGATATCATTCAGATACCAAAAGATATGCTTAGGAATATTGACTCGTTTTTTTGTTTTGTGAATATTTATGGACAAATGCTGTCAGTTTTTTCAAAACCTCAGGACTGACATCAGGAAATACCCCGTGTCCAAGGTTGAAAATGAAGCTGTCCGATTTCATGCCTTGATCCAGTATTTCCATCGTTTTCTTCTCAATAACATCCCATGGCGCAAGCAAAATGGACGGGTCCAGGTTGCCCTGCACTGTTTTCGTGATGCCTTTTGCTCTGGCTTCATCAATGCCGAGTCTCCAATCGAGCCCGACAACATCGAGAGGAAGGTCATGCCAATCCCCTGCCAGATGGCTGGCGCCGACACCAAACATGATCAGCGGCACATTCTCCTCTCGAAGATCTGAAAAGATCCGGCTCATCACGGGTTTAATGTATGTTCTGTAGTCCGCTTGATTCAGCGCGCCGACCCACGAATCAAAGATTTGAATCGCTTTTGCGCCTGCCTTAATCTGCGCTTTCACATACACGATAACCATATCGGCGAGCTTATTCATCAACAGGTTCCATGCATCTGGCATGCTGTACATGAAGGCTTTTGTTTTATTATAGTTTTTCGACGGACCGCCTTCGATCATGTAGCTGGCAAGCGTAAAAGGCGCACCTGAGAAACCGATGAGCGGGACGTTCAGCTGCTCATTGACAAGCAGTTTAATCGTCTCTAGCACGTACGGCACGTCCTGTTCCGGATCAATCTGGCCCAGTTTTTCAATGTCCGCCAGAGACTGGATCGGCTGATCAATCACAGGCCCGATCCCGTTTTTGATTTCAACATCCACTCCGATTGACGGCAGCGGCGTCATGATATCCTTATAAAGGATTGCGGCATCGACTCCGTATTGCTCAACCGGCAGTCTTGTGACATATGCACAAAGTTCGGGCTGATGGGTAATCTCGAACAATCCGTATTTTTCCTTCAGCTTACGGTACTCAGGCTGTGAACGCCCTGCTTGTCTCATATACCATACGGGCGTGTGGTCCGCTTTTTCTCCCCGTGCAGCTTTTAAAAACGTTTCGTTAAACGTTTCTCGTTTACTCATCTGATTTCCACCTTTCATCCTGCAACCATACGTTCGTGTTTCTTGACCATTACACTATACCGCGTTTTGGGCAAATGGTATAGAAATGAGGCTCAAAGTTCAAAAAATCGCCGAATTCCCATTCCATTAAGAGGAAAACAATTTCGGCTGAACGTAATCGGTTCCTTCCCCTTCTCTTTTTGTCTGTGTATTATAAGGCACAATTTTATAAGAAGCGTCCGAAAATAAGTTGGCATAAGGGATTTCATAGCTTCCCTTTCCTTCGACTGAATCAAGAATCGTCTCCGTGCCATCCTTATTGACATAAATTCTGTATACTGTCCGATCATCCTTTTGCGCATCCCACCTTAATTCAACGGTAAACAGCCCCGCGGCTTTGAATGTGTAATCCGCTGTCAATGTTTTGACCGGTTCCAGCTTAATCGGGCTTTCCAGTTCTTTGACGTTTTTAGGCTTCGTAAATACTTCGCCGGTTTCTCCAGCTTGTGTCAAAATATCTTTATACAATCTCGTCGGATACGCGCTCCCGCCTTTTAAATAATGGTCATGATCCGTTTTGTCATAGCCCATCCAGACAGCCCCGGTTCGTTTTGGCGTATAGCCGGCAAACCAAGCATCCTTCGTCGCGCCGGAGACACCTGTATAAGAAGTAGAACCTGTTTTCCCCGCCAGGTCGCCGTGATAAGTTCCTGACGTAGCCGTTCCCTCTTTAACCACCTGCTGCAGCATTCTCGTCATATTCCAGGACGTCTGCTTGCTGAATACCCGCTTACCTTCTTCTTTATGGTCAGCTATCGTTTCTCCGTCTTCATCCTCTATGCTGGAAATAAAATACGGTTCAGTATACATTCCATTCGCGGCAAACGTATGAAACGCGCCGGCAAGCTGGAGCGGTGAAACGCCTTTTTGCAAACCTCCGAGTGCAAGGGCAAGCCCTTCATCAGGGATATCGATGCCATTTGCTTTCAAATAAGACTTCCCCGTTTCGACTCCAATCTCATGCAGCGTCCAGACAGCGGGCGCGTTTTTGCTGTACGTGATAGCGTCAGACATGGTCACTTCGCCCTCATACCGGCTGTCATAGTTTTTCGGTGTATAATCTCCGTATGATTGCAGCTCATCCTTCAATAGAGAATATGGCTTGACTTTCTTTTCCTGCATCGCAGGTCCGTATACCGCAAGCGGCTTAAATGTGGAACCTGGCTGGCGTGCAGCTGTGACGCGGTTATATCCTTTGGATGTGTATTCCCTTCCGCCGATCGCCGCTTCCACACCGCCTGTCTTATTATTGATAAAGACGGCGCTTCCTTCAGCATTCTGATCTGTTCCGGGATAATAACTACCCTGCTTCATCACCTGATAAGCCGTCTTCTGAAGCTTCGAATCAAGCGGCACCTTGATCGTGTATCCGCCTTGAAGAAGCTGCTCTCCGGAAATCGAGTACTTGTCCGCCGCCTCTTCAATCACCAGATCAATATAGCTGTCAAACCAAGGGGTTTCCGACTGTTTCTTCACATTCAGTCCGAGCGTCCGGCCCTGCGCGCTGACAGCCTCTTTCGCACTGATGTAGCCTTGGTCATTCATCATGCCGAGAATTGTATCACGCCGCTCCTTGCTTTTATCAGGATGCAAAACAGGAGAATACGTGGAAGGCGCCTTCGGAATAGCCGCCAACACTGCGCCTTCGGATACAGTTAAATCTTGTACTTCTTTATTGAAGTAATAATGGGACGCCGCTTGTATGCCGTAGACCCCATGCCCGAAGTAGAGCTGGTTCAAATACATTTCCAACAGCTTGTCCTTGCTGTAATCCCGTTCAAGATTGATCGCAATGATCACTTCTTTTGTTTTTCTTAAAAACGTTTTGTCGTGTGTCAGAAAAATATTTTTGGCAAGCTGCTGGGTAATCGTGCTTCCGCCTTCCACCTTTCCGCCTGCTAGGATATCGCGGTACACCGCCCTTCCGACAGATTTCGCATCAATGCCGTGATGCTCATAAAACCTTTTATCCTCAACAGCGATAAACGCTTCTCTGACCTGCTCCGGAATCTCATTGATCGAGACAGGCTCACGATTTTCTGTATACAGGCTGGCAACCTCAACTCCGTCTTGATCGACAATTTTTGAAGAGGCATGAAGAATCAGCTTCTTTTCATCTATGACATAATGTCCGAGAAAAATAATTGAAATATATCCTATTAAAGCGAGAAAAGCAGTTAACATTAAAATAATCATGGGTATAAATAGTTTCTTTTTCTTCACCTTAAACATGAACTCACCTCGCCTTTCTAAAAGGTAGTATGGGAAAAATTGTTTGGAATTATGTTCAAAGCACTCGCCAATAGAAACTTATACCATTGTTTTGGTATACTAGCAAGCAGGAGGTGGCTGATATGAAGGTATATATTACATATGGGACAGCCGATTTTTTACAAACGATCGTAAAGAAGCATCCCTCGGAACATATCCTTTTGATGCAGGGGCAGGAAAACGCGATTTTGATCCACGAAACAAACGGAGATACCGTTTTTCAGGCCCCCCATGCTTATGAAGTGATTGACCAAGCCGGCGAGATGAAAAACCCGGGTTTTGCCGTCTTGAACAATATTGCTGTCACTCAGGAAGGGCGTCCGCTGTTTGAAAACAGATTTAAAAACAGAGCGGGAAAAGTCGAAAATGAGCCCGGTTTTGAAGCAATTCGTGTGCTCCGTCCGCTTGACAGTGATACGTACGTCATTCTGACCTTGTGGGAAACAGAAAGAGCCTTTCAGGACTGGCAACAGTCAGGCTCATACAAAGAAGCCCACAAAAAACGCGGCACGTCTGCCGGTATTGACACCACGTCGATCTTCTCCCGGCCTTCGTATGTCACCACATATTTCGCTGTCGAATAGCTGCCGGCATATCCGGCACCTTCAGCGTGTCGACAAACCCTCGCATTCGTTGTCAGGCCTGCGCGTCGGTGCTCACGAATTCCTACATTCGCTGTGCTCCGATGCTCGTCCTTCCTAGACTTCAAGGGTTTTCAATCACGCTGATAGATGACAAAGTCATAAAACAAAAACCATATGTCTTTGTCAACAATCTGTAGCTGCCGGCATGTCCGGCAGCTTTTTTATTGGGAGGAAAGCAAAATGAACTATGCTTGCCCAGTCTGCGGCTTTCATGGACTGACTGAACCGGCATATGATAGACAAGGGCACCATTCTTATGAAATTTGCCCTTGCTGCGGTTTTCAGTTCGGATTTGACGATTATGAGATGCAGCGGGAGGATGGTTCCTATTTAGAGCCATCGGAAAGCATCATCGCCTACAGAAAGAATTGGCTTGCTGATGGCTCCGTTATTTTTTCTCCTGAAAGCTTCCCGAAGCATCAGCAAAAAGCGAATAGAGTGTTAAAACAGCAGTTGCTTGAGCAGCTTAAACAAATCAATGTTCATGATCTCCCATTATAACCCCGCCTTCTGTCCCGCACCTTCCGCCCGCCTATGAATAATCTGTAGGAAGCGGAAGGAGTGATCAATGATGGAAGTCGGGATTTTGCCTGTCCACGTTCTTTATGTGATTTTTATCGGGGCGATTATCCTATTTATGCTGCTGCGGAAAGATACAACCTTTATTTCCTTATTCGGCATATTTATGATATCGCTATGGTCCAGCCATTCACTTTCAGCTTCTGTCAGCAGTTTATTCCATAGCCTTATCTACGCGGCCGGTGAACTGCTACCCACGATTTTCATCATTTGTTTTATCGTCTCGATGAGTGATTTGTTAACAAAAACAGGGATAAATGAAGCGATGATTTCCCCTTTTACAAGCCTTGTGAAAGGTCCTGTAACAGCCTACTGGCTAATTGGCGGCCTGATGTTCGCCATTTCTCTCTTCTTCTGGCCTTCTCCGGGTGTCGCTTTGATCGGCGCCGTCCTGCTCCCGGCCGCCGCCCGCGCCGGGTTGCCGCCAATCGCCGCCGCCATGGCCATGAATTTATTCGGGCACGGTTTTGCTCTGTCCGGAGACTTTGTCATTCAGGCGGCACCGAAACTGACAGCCGATGCGGCAGGCATTCCAGTCGGTGATGTCCTCTCAGCGAGTATTCCCCTTGTGCTGATTATGGGCGTGACCACTACAACTGCAGCTTTTATCATGATTCAGCGCGAACGCAAAAAACAGCTGGGTCCGGCTTCTATTTCCCCCGGACATTCCGAAGAACAAGACACCTCGATGTACTTGCCAAAACGCCTTCGGTCCATATTGGCTTTTTTGATTCCGCTTGTCTTTCTTGGCGATATCGCCTGCATGCTTCTGGTTAACCTGCAGGGAAATGCGGCGACGGCGTTAATCGGCGGGACTGCGATCTGCATCCTCCTGACCGTCCATTTTCTCGTGTATAAGCAACAAGGGCTTGAAAAAGTCACCGGTTATTTTATTGATGGGTTCCAGTTCGGCTTTAAGGTTTTCGGTCCCGTCATTCCGATTGCCGCTTTCTTTTACCTTGGCGACTCAGGCTTTGAAAGCATACTGGGCACTGCACTCCCTACCGGTTCCCACGGTATTGTCAATGATCTCGGTTATGCTTTATCCCACATGATGCCTATGTCAAAGGAGCTTGCCGCTGTTGCTTTAACTGCCGTTGGAGCAATAACCGGTCTCGACGGATCAGGGTTTTCAGGCATTTCTCTAGCCGGCTCTATCGCCAGCCTCTTTTCGTCCGCTCTTCATGCTGATCCAGCCATTCTGACAGCACTCGGACAAATATCTGCCATCTGGGTGGGCGGCGGAACTCTGGTCCCATGGGCGCTGATTCCCGCCGCGGCCATTTGCAGAGTTGATCCTTTTGAGCTTGCCAGAAAAAACTTCATTCCCGTCGCAATTGGCCTTTCAGTGACAACCATCGCAGCCATTGCATTGCTTTGAAATCAAGTTGAAATATTCAGTCTTTTTCTATACAATCATGGAAAAGCAGAAAAAGGGGGAAGCGGTTTTGTCTATATCCACACTGCAGAAAGAAATAAATAAACAGCTCGACGGCTGTTTTGAAGAAATGGTCGAGATCAGGCGCCATTTTCATATGTATCCTGAGCTCTCGTTTCAAGAAGAAAAAACCGCCGCATTTATTGCGTCCTATTATGAATCATTAGGAGTCCCGATCCGTACGAACGTTGGCGGCAGAGGGGTTTTGGCATATGTAGAAGGAAGCGAACCCGGCCCTACCGTGGCGTTGCGGGCCGACTTTGACGCCCTTCCCATTCAAGATGAAAAAGATGTTCCTTACGCCTCCAAAGTGCCAGGTGTCATGCATGCATGCGGCCATGACGGCCATACGGCAGCTCTTCTCGCAGTGGCGAAGGTCCTTCACCAAAATAGGCATGAGCTGAAGGGAACATTTGTGATGATCCACCAGCATGCGGAAGAATATCATCCGGGAGGCGCAAAGCCCATGATTGATGACGGCTGTCTCGACAACGCGGATGTGATATTCGGCACGCATCTTTGGGCGACTGAGCCGCTCGGAACCATTCTTTGCCGCCCCGGCCCCGTGATGGCGGCGGCAGACCGATTTACGATCAACATTTACGGGAAGGGCGGCCATGGCGCTCACCCGCAAGATACAAAAGACGCCGTCCTGATCGGCTCGCAAATCGTTTCCTCTTTGCAGCACATTGTCAGCCGCAAAGTCAATCCGATTCAATCCGCCGTCATTTCGGTTGGCTCTTTCATCGCCGAAAATCCGTTTAATGTTATCGCAGACCAAGCAACACTCATCGGCACAGCGCGTTCGTTTGACGACAATATCCGCAGCATGCTGGAGAAAGAAATTGAAGCCGTTGTTAAAGGGGTGTGCAGCATGCACGGCGCGTCCTATGAGTACAATTATGAACGAGGCTATCCGGCAGTTGTGAACCATCCTGCCGAAACGAGCCACCTAGCCAGCATCGCCAAAAACATCGAGGGCGTTCAGCAGGTCATTGACGGTGAACCGCAAATGGGCGGTGAGGATTTTGCTTATTACTTACAAAACGTCAAAGGGACTTTTTTCTTTACAGGAGCCGCCCCTGAACAGCCGGAGCGCGTCTATTCCCATCATCATCCGAAATTCGATATCAATGAAAAAGCAATGCTGACAGCAGCAAAGGTGCTTGCAGGTGCCGCGATCACCTATTATAAGCTATAAAAAAACAGCCGGCGTGTTTAGTCTCCGGCTGTTTCCTTTACCATTCTCAGATGAAAAACGTGTCTTGCCGTCTCCCCAAGCTGAGAAAGCAGCTTATAAT
Source organism: Bacillus sp. MSP13 (assembly GCF_000815295.1). Taxonomy (NCBI): domain Bacteria; kingdom Bacillati; phylum Bacillota; class Bacilli; order Caryophanales; family Bacillaceae; genus Bacillus; species Bacillus sp. MSP13. The sequence goes on along the minus strand of NZ_JXAQ01000002.1, from coordinate 127,907 downwards.
TGGCAATTCCGCCGACTGCCGCACCTACTCCGGGCAAAAGCTGCAAAAGCTTTATGACGTCGATATAATCGCGATATTCCTGCTGAAACACTCTCCAGTCGATACCTTTTTTCTCCGTCTCCCAATTGTCGATGACAGCAAACAGCGATTTGCGGCAGTCATCACTCGAAAACGCAAGCTGAAACACAAGAAGCAAAAACATTCTTTCCTGTGCACCCTTCACATCAAAACCGTAAATGGAGGATAAGGTAAATAAACACTTCATCTTAATAGAAAGCAGCAGCGGAAAATCGGCCATCCCTAAAAAAATGCCGCCCGCACCGGTGCCAACCCCCTCAGCAGCCGCCACTTTTTGATACGAAGCAATCGTTTTTTTCGCCAGCTCATTTTTTTCACTGAGCGAAAGTGCGCTTGTATCCTTCTTATAGGTAATGATATTGGAGCCGGCCATCGTCGCTTCTACCATTTTTTTCACACTCTCGGTAACGACCGTATGGATTTTTTCAGGAATCCGCTCATTCACCTTCGTTTGTATACGCTTTGAAAAGCGCTCAAACATGGAATCCTTACGCAAAAAATGCATTTTCCATTGAAGGGCTTCCTGGATCAGAAGCTGATTGTCTGTCATTCGACTACCCCTTTTTATACTCACAGCTTTCCATGTTTTTTCAGTCTTGTTGTCATATAAGACGGCAGGATAACAAAGATCAGGATAGCAGAAGCGATCAGCGCGTACAGAAAACCTGTCAAGCCGGCAGCGTAGGCAGAAGCCGCAGACATCAACAGCGCTTGTACGCTAAGTGCTGTTTTTAATAGAGAGAAATAGCTTTTCCGCTGCGTTTCTTTTTTCACAGGGTAAAGCTCTTGAAGCGCCAAATGGTCAAAGTGGCCGAACAGCGGCAGAAGCTGAACCCCCGTAATGAAAATGGCAAACACAGTCAGAACACCTGCTATGAGCGGGCTTGCCGATACATACATAATGATCAGCGCGAAAATGACCGTCAATCTGACGAGGATGCCCAAATAATCACTTGAACGCAAAAAAGCGCGGGTGAACATGTAGGCAAACGTTTTGCGCTGTTCAAACGGCACGAGACGCAGCAAAAAGTCGAGATACGCCCTGCGTTTCGCTTGCTTTCGTAAATGCGGCACATCAGTGAACAGGTTGGCAATCCGATAGAATCGCTGTTTCCGTTTCAATTCGGACTCAATATGGCTCTCCCATTTAAACGTTTTCTGTTTTGCTGCCGAAGACATATACAGATATAGAGCTGCCATAATGACATAAACAACAAGCGCATACATATAAGCAGACTGGAAAACGAAGTAAAGAACAAGTGTATTCGCCGCAAAGCGAATGATGACATCCATCCGTTTCATGCCTCGGTCATTTTGGAAGGTCGCACGCCATTCCATCACCTGATTCCACGCTTTCAGCAGCAAAAGCTGGACGAAGACTGCCGCATACGATGCGAACGAAGCCCCCGGTGCGACAGCGAAATATAGCGGCATCGCAACGATGCTCAGTGCAATTAGCGGAAACAGCTGAGACACATAACTATAAACAAACGCCTGCTTCAAGTAAGGCTCCATTTTGGATTCCAGCGGCAATAAGAAGACAAGGTCAGCCTCCTTCAAAAGCGTCCGTACATAAGAGCTTGTCAACACGAGCGAAAACAGCACGGCCATCACCCAGAAGGACGGGAATTGAGCGGGAATGTCCCGTATCCATTTGCTGTACCAGCTTGCGGCGCCCGCGAGAAAAAAGATCAAAACAATGACGAGGTGATCATTGAGCATATATTTCATATACATCCTTGTTTCTTTTATATGCTCCTGCAGCCGCGACTGCCAAATATCTAGCATATTATTCATGGCCAGCGTCTTCCTTCGTAAGCTCAAGGTACAAATCGTCCAGCGCCGCGTCCTTCATTCCAAACTGCTCTCTCAGTTCGGACAGCGTGCCGCGCGCCCGCACCTCGCCGTTATGTAAAATAATAAACGAATCGCAATAGCGCTCAGCCGTTGCCAAAATGTGTGTTGACATCAGGACGCTCGCCCCGCTTTTTTTCGCTTCATTCATCCGCTCAAGCAGCGCGTTAATCGCAAGCGGATCAAGCCCTAGAAAAGGCTCGTCTATGATGTAGAGCGCAGGCTCTGCCAAAAATGCGCACATGATCATCACCTTCTGCTTCATTCCTTTAGAAAAATGAGCGGGGAACCACTTCAGCCTCTTTTCCATTCGGAATTCCTTTAAAAGCGGCGGCAGCCTTTTCTCCATTGTTTCTTTTGAGATACCGTATGCCATGGCTGTTAATTCAAGATGTTCCATTAGCGTCAGCTCTTCATATAAAACGGGTGTTTCAGGTATATAAGTGAATTGTGAACGGTAGCCTTCCGGATCCTCAGCAAAGGTTTTCCCATTTAATTCAATTGATCCTTTATGCGGGTCCATCAGCCCGATGATATGTCTGATTGTTGTACTTTTGCCGGCACCGTTCAGCCCGATTAAGCCGACAATTTGATTTGGTTCAAGGGTGAATGATACACGTTTTAAAACCGGATTTCTTGTATATCCGCCGGTCAAGTCTTTTACCGATAGCAGAGACATAATTTCTCCCCTTATATTGTTTTTCTTCATAGTACCAAAAACAAAGCCTGATTTGAAACAATTCCCTTTTTACAAATCGTGAATTTGCTGTCATAAAGAGACAGGTTTCTGGACATGATAATAGTTGTAGAGGAAAAGCATATCAACTGAAAAATGAGGTGTTTGTCAAAGACGTCTTAGATACAGTTGGATAGAAAATAAACATGTCCAATGCTCAAACCGTTTCTCTTCACTGAACTTGATGAATTCTTCTATGAAGCAAATTGTCAAATGAGGTGTTTATCGCAGGAATCGTTAAGCATTAACAAGTCTTCATTTTATCGACAAATGAGGTGCTTACCAAAGGCATATCACATTTTCTTCACATAAGCTCTTCCTCTGCATTCAGGGTGAACGCTCGCCGTTCATCCTGTTTTCTATTTTCTGCATTTCTGTGGTACGATGAGTGTATACATACGAAACAATTTCATAAGGAGGAACCCTCATGCATTGTGAAGAGAATTGCATCTTTTGTAAAATTATCGCTGGCGACATCCCGTCCGCAAAGGTGTATGAAGATGAGCATGTACTGGCTTTTCTTGATATCAGCCAAGTGACTAAGGGCCATACGCTTGTCATTCCGAAAACACATATCGAAAATGTGTATGAGTTTACCGATGAATTAGCAAAACAATATTTTCACGCTGTTCCGAAAATCGCCCGCGCTATTCGGGATGAATTCGAACCGATCGGCTTAAATACGCTGAATAATAACGGCGAAAAAGCCGGACAATCTGTTTTCCATTACCATATGCATATTATCCCGCGCTACGGAAAAGGAGACGGATTCGGAGCGGTTTGGAAAACACACGCTGAAGACTACAAACCGGAGGATCTGCAGAGCATCTCTTCCTCTATCGCGAAACGCCTGGCCTCATCATAAGATGAGGTTATTTTATTTGTGAACATTTCGCAAACACCCGTCAATTTCTTTTGATTATTCTAATTTTTTATCAAAAAACTGAATTTTTGTGATAGGATAATTGTATTATTTTATACATTAACGTGGAAAACAGGGAGAGGATCATGATGGAACGTACAACGAATTTTAACGCAGGTCCTGCAGCGCTGCCATTGGAAGTTCTGCAAAAAGCACAGAACGAATTTATTGATTTTAACAACTCCGGCATGTCTGTTATGGAGCTTTCCCACCGCAGCAAAGAGTATGAAGCGGTGCACCAAAAAGCGAAAAGCCTTTTAATCGAACTGATGGGCATCCCGGAAGATTACGATATTTTGTTTCTTCAAGGCGGGGCAAGCCTTCAATTCTCAATGCTTCCGATGAACTTTTTAACACCTGAAAAAACCGCGCATTTTGTGATGACCGGGGCTTGGTCCGAAAAAGCTCTCGCTGAAGCAAAGCTGTTTGGGAACACCTCTGTGACAGCTACAAGTGAAGCCGACAATTACAGTTTTATTCCTGAAGTTGACCTTACAGATATAAAAGACGGCGCGTATGTCCATATCACGTCCAACAATACGATTTTCGGCACACAGTGGCAGGATTTCCCGAATTCCCCAATCCCGCTCGTCGCCGACATGTCCAGCGATATTTTAAGCAGAAAAATCGACGTGTCCAAGTTTGACGTGATCTACGGAGGCGCCCAAAAGAACCTTGGCCCTTCCGGTGTGACTGTTGTCATCATGAAAAAAACGTGGCTAGAAAAAGAAAATGCGAACGTTCCAAAAATCCTGACGTATTCAACACATGTCAAAGCGGATTCACTTTACAACACGCCGCCGACATTTGCGATTTATATGCTGAGCCTTGTTTTGGAATGGCTGAAAGAAAACGGCGGTGTAGAAGCTGCTGAACAGCGTAATGAACAAAAAGCGCAGGTTCTCTACAGCTGTATTGATGAAAGCAACGGATTCTATAAAGGGCATGCCAGAAAGGACAGCCGCTCACGCATGAATGTTACCTTCACGCTTCGTAAAGACGAATTAACGAAAACTTTCGTTCAAGAAGCAAAAGAAGCAAAAATGATCGGCCTCGGCGGACACCGTTCAGTAGGAGGATGCCGCGCTTCCATTTATAATGCTGTGTCCCTAGAAGACTGTGAAAAATTAGCTGCGTTCATGAAGAAATTCCAGCAGGAAAATGAGTAAAAGGTCTGGCTATGCAAACCGTTCGTTTGGTATACTGTTTGCATAATACATTCTTTAAGCCTTCGCAATAAATGACGAGCATATTATTGGAGGGCAAAAAGCTTAGCAGAGGAGAGCATAGATATGAAAACGAAAGAGTTAGTTATTATGGCTCTGTTTGCCGCAATCGGCGCAGCGCTTCATTCCATTATTCCGCCTTTTTTAGGCGGCATGAAACCAGATATGATGTTAGTCATGATGTTCCTGGGCGTCCTTCTGTTCCCGCGGGTGCAAAATGTACTCACTATCGGGATTGTCACCGGAATCATTTCCGCGCTTACAACCGCATTTCCAGCCGGACAGATTCCCAACATCATCGATAAACCCGTGTCCGCGTTTCTGTTCTTCACCCTGTTTCTCATGTGCAGAAAGAGCCAGAAAACAGGTGCAGCCGCTGTGCTGACAGCGATCGGGACCATCTTATCGGGAATTGTTTTTTTATCGTCAGCTTTATTGATCGTCGGTTTGCCTGGCGGTTTCGCCGCATTGTTCGCGGCTGTTGTTCTGCCGGCCGCTGTACTGAATACAATCGCGCTGATCGTGATGTATCCGATAGTACAATCCATTTTAAGACGTTCGAGCTTTATGGAAGCTGCTGAATAATTGTCACCCAAAACCTCTTCCGCTTCCGGGAGAGGTTTTTTTCGACAGAGAGTCCGCAGCACGTCAGCATGTTTTAAGCAAAGAGTTTTGTGAAAAAGATAAGACATAGTGTAAAGGCGGTTCCGGTTGAACAAACGAGCGCTTTCTGCCGGATGACCTTCTTGGGCGGATAAGAAGCAGCCTGGCTGAGGAGTCTGAGATAGTAAACAGCGCCCGAAGCGAAGGCAAGGGTGATGCAGGATAACACAATCGTAAAGACAGACAACCTTCTCCCTCCTTTTCACTTAAAAAATATGCTAAAATAAAGCAAGCTATGTATAGAAGTTCAAGCTTTCAACAAAAATGAAACATACTGAATGAATCCTATTTTCAAGAAAAAGACGGGGTGATTGTAATGGCGGACGGACGTTCTCTGCTAACAGGACTATTCGTAGGCGGCATTATCGGAGGGGCAGCAGTTCTTCTTACTGCACCTTCTTCAGGAGCGCAGCTGCGTGAAAAAATGAAAACCAATTATGATTCTTTCGAGGAAACAATCAAACGCTTAAAATCGGACGGGCTTGCGTTAAAAGACCAGCTGATCAAAGCGGCAAAAGAAAGCACAGATGTCATTAAAGATGTGAGCGGCGAGCTTCAAACGTCAATTAAAAAATGGCAGGAAGAGATCAAACCTCATCAGCAGGATCTGCAAAAAGAAATCGCTGATATTGAAGAAAAGATCAAACAGCTGGAGAAAACCTTACAAAACTAATATCCTATTCAAAAGAAAAAAATGCGGGCCAAAATGGGCCCCGCATTTTTTTTTGCCTAAAAAGCCTCTCATAGCAATGGATGGAGAATTTATTAAAAAATTCTTACATTTTCATCTTTATTAATCTTTATTTTATTGGCATAATAGAGAAAAAGAAAAAGAGAAGCAGGTGACGTAATGAATCGAGTGGAACCGCCATATGATGTGAAAGAGGCTCTGGTCTTTACCCAGAAAATGGCTCAGCTTAGCAAGGCTCTTTGGAAATCGATCGAGAAGGATTGGCAGCAATGGCTTAAACCGTATGACCTGAATATTAATGAGCATCATATTTTATGGATTGCGTATCAATTGAATGGAGCTTCCATTTCTGAAATCGCGAAATTCGGCGTCATGCACGTATCAACCGCATTCAACTTTTCAAAAAAGCTGGAAGAGCGAGGATATTTAAGGTTCTCCAAACGGCTGAATGATAAACGGAACACATACGTCCAATTGACTGAGGAAGGAACTGAGGTATTCTGGAGCTTGCTTGAGGAATTTGATCCGACTCGCAACGCGGTTTTTAAAGGGTCACAGCCACTTTATCATTTATTCGGAAAATTCCCTGAAGTGGCAGAACTGATGTGTATGATACGCCATATCTACGGCGATGATTTTATGGAAATTTTCGAAACGTCACTCACCAATATTGACCATGACTTTGAAAGCGAAAACGGAAAACTGAAGAAAAAAGCAAAGGACAGTGCTGCGGATGAACCGGCAGAAGAACTCGAACCTGTAAACAGTTAATCAAAGTGCTTCATGATGCCGATAAAGACTTCCATCAGCTCTTGATAAAGCCCCTGCTCGTACAGGGCAAAAATCGTTTCATGAACATCTAATTTTTCATTCAGCTGTCCGGCAAAAAGCGCAAGGAGCTTATCGAAGGTTACAAATCCTTGCGCTTTTTGTGCTGCCAGCTCTTCTGACAATTCAACGCATATCCTTATCACCTCTTCCCCTTCTTCCCTGCTCAGCCCTTTGTCAATGAGAAGCGCATAGAAAGGGTACCTGTCCATATCTACTGTTTTCACTAATAATTGTATGTAATATTCTAATCGCTCAATGCGATGATCCATCGAATCCATCCACACCACTTCTTTCTATCTTTAATCTTATTTTAGCTGATAATTCACTGAGAAGAAAGTTCTAACCCTATATTTCGCTGTTTGTTTGCCTATTTCAAAAAAATACCTTCCGGATGATTTTTTTTCTTAAAAAGCATTGATTTTTTCTCATAGGAGGAGTAAATTATTTTGAGATTCTATTCAAGATGTATGGAAGGATGACTTTAATGAATTGCTGGAAGACCATAAATCTCATGAAGGATTATGGCGCCGTTCGCCTCATACTAATTGCTGTATGTTTTATGATTTTTGTTTTTATATCGACCTTTTTAGCATTTGAGCTGCTTCGCCCCGGCACCAGCTTAAGCGATGAATATGTAGCTTTATTCGGCGGTTTGCTCGTCGTTATTTTATTTGTACATAAAGTCATCCATGTCCTGCCGATCATCTGCAAAAAAAGAAAATTAGATAAAAAGTTTTCCATCTTGCGCATGCCCGCATGGAAACGGGTACCAAAAACGACAATGCTGATTTCACTCGTAAGCCCGTTCTTGCTGATAACGCCTGTATTGTTTTACGCCGCGCTGGCTTTTCCGAATCACGCTCATTATTTCTGTATGATTTCGGGCATCCATGCCGGCTACTGTCTGCCTGATTTCTTGCTGGCCCTCAAGCTCATACAAGCGCCGAAAGCCGCTTTCATTGATCAGGAAGCAGATGGCTTGGATATTCTTGTTGAAAAGTAGCCAAACCTTGTCGCTAGCGGCGATTTTTCAATTTGCATTCTATCTTTTTTAATAAATATTTGGTAATGTAATATGGGACAGTTCAGAGAGAGGGGGAATCTCCCATCATTTTATTCTATTTTATCGTGGCTGCCGTGTTTATTTTATATTTCATAAACAGGCTCACCAATACATTATGCCTTGTCAGAGAGATTCCTGAAGAACGGCAGGATAAGGTATTCCGTTTTATCAATATATCTATATTAATTTTACTGATCTCTTCATTCGTCGAGATCTCCTTTACTGTGTAATTATGTATGAAAGAAAGCATAGCTGCTGATTTTGCAGCTATGCTTTTTATTTTGATTAGTACAGCCAAGAAGCGCCGATGATAATCAATAAAATAAATAACACAACCAATAAAGCGAAACCGCCTGCAAATACTTCACCCATCTTAAAAAGCACCTCCTGTAAAAAGCTTTATTTTCCAATTACATCTTATGCAATTCACGATTGAAACGATTAGGCGCTAGGAAAATAAAGGATCGCTTATCTTGCAAGCGATCCCTGGGCTGCTTAGTAGATGTATGCTGCACCTACGATGATAAGCAAAATGAACAGTACGACAAGCAATGCGAAACCGTTAGAGTATCCTCCGCTCATGTTACATACCTCCTTTTCTTGATCAATATATAAGTATGCCATCAGCAAAAGTTTGACTAGACGAATGCCCGTTATTTAAAATCTTTTTACAGGTAGCTACAATGTGTTATGATACGCTTAGGTAATTTAATTTGGAATGATTAGGAGTGTTTGAAAAAAATGAAAAAAATCGCAATAGCAGCTATCACCGTGACAAGCATCCTCGCTCTCAGTGCTTGCAGCGGCGGCGACAAAGAAGTTATCGCAAAAACAGACGCAGGTGATGTAACCAAAGGCGAGCTTTACACAAACATGAAGAAAACAGCTGGTGCAAGCGTTCTGACACAGCTGGTGCAAGAAAAAGTATTAGACGAGAAATATAAAGTAACAGATAAAGAAATTGACAAAAAGCTGAAAGAATACAAAACACAGCTAGGCGATCAATATACTGCCCTTGAAGAACAATATGGAAAGGATTACCTTAAAGAGCAGGTAAAATATGAATTGCTTACACAAAAAGCGGCTAAAGATAAAATCAAAGTAACGGATGCTGATATCAAAGAATACTGGGAAGGCTTAAAAGACAAAATCCGCGCAAGCCATATCCTTGTCGCTGATAAAAAAACAGCTGAAGAAGTAGAGAAAAAGCTGAAAAAAGGCGAGAAATTTGAAGACCTTGCGAAAGAATACTCTACTGATACCAATTCTGCTTCACAAGGCGGCGACCTTGGCTGGTTCGCAAAAGATGGTATGGTGGAAGAATTCAGCAAAGCTGCATTTAAACTAAAAACAGGTGAAGTCAGTGATCCTGTCAAATCACAATACGGCTATCACATTATTAAAAAGACAGAAGAACGCGGCAAATACGATGACATGAAAAAAGAACTGAAATCTGAAGTTCTTGAACAAAAGATAAATGACAACGCAGCCGTTCAGGAAGCTGTTCAAAAAGTCATGAAGAAAGCTGACATCGAAGTAAAAGATAAAGATCTGAAAGACACATTTAAAACACCTTCAGAAAGCGACAGCACTTCTAGTTCTAAATAATAAAAAAAGCTGTGCAGACTCAATGAGCTGCACAGCTTTTTTTATGCGATGGAATGGTTTTGATTTTCGTCCTCAGTCTGCTGAGAACTGCGGCGCTCTCTCTCCTTTTCCATCCTCTCCATATATATCTGCCCTTCTTTTTCAATAAAGGACTGATCTGCTTTTTCTTCCTCTTTGGCTGCCGCCACAAGTTTATATGCGCTGAAAATGATGCCTACAATACAAAGATATACCCACCACGGAAAAAATAACACGGGCTCCTCCCCCTTTTGCATAGATTCTTTATTCTTAAATGTATGCGGGAATGAGACGAGTTATGAGCGGCAAACGCGCATAAAAAAGGACTGACCTGAATGGTTCAGCATCAGTCCTTTTTGGTTATTTGTGAAAAGTCGGTTTGTAAAAGGAACGATTTTCCAGCGCAAAAACACGTTCAGTATACTCACCCGGCTTCGCGCGCTCGAGCGCTCTGTCCATCATATTCATTTTTGCATCCAGGTTGTCGATATAGTGCAGGATTTCCGCTTCTTTCACCATCGGCGGTTTCGGGCTGCCCCATTCCGCTTTGCCGTGGTGGCTCAAAATCAAGTGCTGAAGAATTAACACCTCTTCAGAATCAATTTGAAGCTCCTCAGCCGCTTTTGACAGCTCTGTGACCATAATCGAAATATGGCCGAGCAAATTGCCTTCGACCGTATACGACGTGGAAACAGGGCCGGACAGCTCTTTCACTTTTCCGAGATCATGCAGGATCACGCCGGCATAAAGAAGATCACGGTCAAGAGACGGATATAAATCCGCAATCGATTTCGCCAGATTCAGCATAGAGACAACATGATACGCTAAACCTGAAACAAACTCATGGTGGTTTTTCGTAGCCGCTGGATAATCCATAAACTCTGCTTCGTGTTTTTTGACCAAAAACCTTGTGATCCGCTGGATATTCGGATTTTTCATTTCAAATATATATTGAGTGATGGTATCCATCATTTCATTTTTCGGAATCGGCGCGGTTTCTAAAAAATCATCAATACTGACGTTTTCATGCTCGCCCGCCGGCCTGATATTTCTCAGCTTCAGCTGGGTGCGCCCGCGGTAATGGTGGACATCCCCCACGACCTTCACAATCGTCTGCGGCGCATAGGTCACTTCGTCACTTTGCTTGGCATCCCACAGCTTCGCTTCAATATCGCCTGACTGGTCTTGCAGCATCAGCGTTAAAAACGGTTTCCCGTTGCTGGCAATCCCTTTCGTCAAGGATTTAATCAATAGATATTGGTCCACCTGTTCGCCAACCTCATGTAGCATAATCCCTTTAGCCATTCTATTAAAGCTCCCTCCGTATCTTACATAATATCAGTATATCACATACCGATTGACAGCTATAGAACCTCTTTTATAGCCCCAAATCAATGATTTGGCTGCTTTGAAACGCATTCTTTACATGCTCATGGCAAGTAAAATACAAAATTTGCCTTCCTCCTATAGATAGATTATATAAAACGTCTACTACACGTTTGAGCCTTTCCTGATCAAAATGAACAAAGCTGTCATCAAGCTGGAACGGGAGCATTGCCTCATCCTGACGCGTAACCGCCAAAGCAAATCGGATCGCTGTATACAACTGCTCACACGTTCCCTGCGACAGCTCTTCCGCATGATAGACAGTGCCATCACTATGCATGACCATCATGGAATCATCGGTTTCAGAAAAATAAATCGTTCGGTAGCTTCCGTCTGTCAGCGGGCGGAAAAATTCTCCCGCCGTCTCCAGAAGGCGCGGGAGCTCAACTTTTTTATGCCGCTCCAATTTGTTTCGGATCACTTGTTTGATCATTTGGATTGAAGCCCATTTTTTAGCTGTGTCTTTCACACGTTCTTTTTGCATTTCCATTTGCAGCTTGAGATCTGAAACCAATCCTGAGGCCTCTAATTGTTCTTGTTTAACGAAGAGCATTGCGGCCTGACTGCGAAGCTGCTCGATCTCTTCAGTCAGCTGCGCTGTTCTTTCACTCTCAATGATTTTCTTGCTTTTCAATTCAGAAAGTGTATGGGAAGCTGCCAATTCAAGCTCCTCCGGGTGTCCGCCTTGAAGCTGCGCGTTTACGTGATGGAGCTTGTTCTCTGTCTCCTTCAATTGCCTGCTGATATCAGCTAAAGCACAAAACTCATTTCTGTCTTTCGCACCCGCCGCGGAAAATAACTGTTCGATCCGCGTTTGAAAATACTGTGTTTCTTGTTCAAGCTCCAGCAGCTGCTCCCTTGCATACTGACTATCTGTTTCCATTCCCTTTTTCTGCTTCTCCATTTCTTTTTCACGTTCAACATTGTTCCGCAATGTATGTAGAGCGTCCGAGATGGAGATATGCTCACTCTGATCAGCAGGAAGAAGCTTGTTGACCCGCTCCTCAAAGATTCGACGGTGCTTTTTCAGCCTGCCTGCTTCAATTGTCAGCTCATGCTTTTTCTTCACTTCTTTTTTGACATCCTTCATCAAATTGTATGCATCAAGCAAAAAAGACGGATCTTCCTTGAATCTGAGCTCCTTCATAAAACGCTCGACCTGGGCAAAGGACGGGGCCATATCGGCTTCCCACTGTTCAAACTGCTGGATAACCCTTTCATAAGCCGCCTCTTTTTGCTGGAGCACTGCCCGCTGTGTGATGAGATGCTGTTTATTTCGGTCATCCTCCCATAACGCTTCTCTAAGCGCTTCGGCTTCTGCCGGCGGCATATCCGCCATTGGCTGTCCGTTCTCCCGGCTGTTTCGGGAAGACGGTGTTTGTTTACCTGATACAAACCAATACACAATAAGTGCAGCGCCGATGCAGATGGCGGGAATCCATTGCTGCAGCAGCAGAAAGAGAACAATGAACAACATACCAGCTGCCATGACAGTCTTTTTTTGTTTCACCTGCTGCCTTTCAACATACTTCAGCTGTTCTCGCAGTTTCGCTTGCTCCTGATGATGCCCCTGTGCTTCATCATATGCTTTTAGGGCGGCTTCTTTCTCTTTTCTATCGCTGTTTTCTAGGATGGCGGATGAAGCGGCATGAACGGCCTTTTCCGCATCCTCCAGCTCTTGGCGGGCAAGCTCAAACGTCTCATCAAGCTGCCGTTTTCTGTCTCTTGCCTGCACATATTGCTGCGCCGCCTGCTGAAGCTGCCATTCATAGTCATATGACGTGTTCATATTCAGGAGCTCATTTTCATCCGTTTGATTGAGCTGTTCCAGTCCGGCCGCTGTCTGTGCGGACGACTGGCGCAACTGTGCCTGAATGGCGGCGAGCTGTTCTCCGTAGGATTGATACAGATGGAACGCTGCCGAAAGTTCTTGTATCAGCGCTTCTTTCGCCAACATTTCTTGATCTGGGTTAAGCTTTTGCATCTGTTTGTCCAGTTCCGCCATCTTCACCCGAAGCGCCTCAAGCTGCGCGGATTTCGGGTGAAGGTGGGATTCATATTTTTCAAGCTGATGCAGTCCGTCAGCAGGAAATTGTCCCGCATGCTCCGGATATTGTGCCATCGCCTGTTCGAGAGCCGCTTTTTCATCTAGCAACGGTTTCAGCTCAACCGCTCCCTCAATGGTTCGGATATGTCCTGCCGCTTCTTTCCATTCGGTTTCTGCAGCTGCAAGACGGGCTTCGAGCGTTCTTTTTTTCTCAAGGAGCTGATGATAGCCCGCTTCCTCTGCTTCAGCCTGTTTTAGCTTCGCTGCCAGCTGCTTAAGCGTTTCCAGCTCCTGATTTAATTGAGGATTCCGCCCGTTTGGTTTATAGAGCCTTTCGCTTTCCTTTGTCAGCTTTGAATCAAGCTTAGATACAGCTTCAGCGCCAAACAAACTGGAAAACAGCAAAAACTCCCCAATCTTGTCCCGATTAAAAGCGTGAATTTCCTGCAGCCCGAATACATCAAATGAATAAATGGCTTTGTACAGCGCCCTGTCCGTGCCCAGAAACAACTGCTTTAAAACATCTCCCTGCTTCACTTCGCCCTTTTCTGTGTACACTCTTAGCTTTTCGGCGGTCCCTTTCGTCCTTTCGATCTTCAACACCCCATATTCTGGATGTTCAGTTTCAAGAAAACCTCCGTAGACACCGCCTGTTTTCGGTTCATATTTTTTCGTTTTCGGAAAACCAAACAGCATGCTTTCAATAAATGACATGATCGTCGTTTTTCCTGCCTCATTTAATCCGTAGATTAATTGGACAGGTGAGGCGGAAAAGTGAAAGGTGCGGTTGGAAAATTTCCCGTATTGGTAGATATGTAAAGATTTAATTCGCAAAGCGTTCACCGCCTCATGTTTCAAGCACCTTAAGCTGTCTTTTCAATAAAATCTGTGCCTGCTCTTTTATTTCCTTTACCTCCTCTTGGCTAAACCGGTCCGCATGCCTTCTATACACAGGATGCCGCTCAAGCCCTTCCAGCACAGCTGACAGATCGCCGCGGTCAATATCTGCAAATAAATCGCCAAAAAAAGGATCAAGGTTTGTAAGGTTTGTTTCATGCTCTGTCTCGTCTTCCAATGAGAGTGGCCAAATGAAGTGTTCCTCCTCGGCCTCTTGCTCCTGAAACGCTTCAAGAAGCTCATCCAAAGTGCCTCTTGGCGCCTCCAGCAGCCATTGTGGCGCGGTCCCTTGCAACACAAGCCTGACACAAACAGGGCTGCCCTTTGTCCGCAGCTTCGAAAACGCGTCTTCAACCATTTGGAAAAGGACGGTCATATTCTTAGCCTCCGTCACATCAACTGCCGCTTTTTCCCACAGGACATCGTGCGCTTGCTGAAAGTCATACGATATGTCTCCGTTTGCCACACGAACGAGATAATAGCCTTTATCCCCGGCCTCCTTCATATGGCGTGCTTGCGTGTTTCCCGGATAGATGACCGCGGGGTGCTCGGCAGAAAGAATCTGGCGTTTATGAATATGGCCAAGCGCCCAATAATCCATTCCGCTCTTCACGAGATCGTCATGTGTAAACGGGCAATACGGATCATGTCCTTCAGCTCCTGATAGCGTACCGTGAAGCATACCGATATGAAAAGGCGCGTCAGTCGACCTCCGATAGCGGGCGGCTTGGTTTTCCGTCACGGCTCTTTCCTGATAACTGAAGCCGTAAATGCTTGCTAAGCGCCTGCCTTCATTATAAAACGATTTTTCTTCTGGAACAGCGGACGAAAAGATGTGGACATTCTCAGGCCATTCAATCGGCGTCCACTCCCCGCCCAGATGATCGTGGTTCCCAAAGATCACATAAACTGAAATCCCGCTTTCTCTCAGTCTTTCAAACTGTTTCTTCAAAAAGAGCTGCGCCTTTAAGCTACGATTGGCTTCATCAAACAAATCCCCCGCAAGCAAAATGAAATCAACGTTTTCTCTCACTGCGGCGTCCATGATATGTCTCACGCTTGCAAACGTGCTTTCTTTAATCCGGGCAAAAATCGGTTCCGGCAGATGCGATATTCCGTAAAACGGGCTGTCGAGATGAAGATCTGCCGCATGAATAAAGGTTAGATCAGTCAACATTCTGCTCCTTTCCAGGATGAAGTACCCTTATTTTAGCACCGAATTCTTACGAATGCACGTTCTGTCAAAAAAGAAACAGCCTGAGGATTCCCAGGCTGTTTTTTAATCAATTTTTCGCTAAACGAAGCGCTTGTTTGATTGCTTTGAATGCGCTTGAATTGCTGTAAACCAACACACCGCCTTTGTAAATTCTGGCGCCGATGACGGCCAGTATGACGATGGTAAGCAGTGTGATTCCAATTCCAGTAGCTGCCTGCCAAAACGGAATATCAAGCATGCCAACGCGTAAGAACATAATCATTGGCGTAAAGAAAGGAATAAACGAGGTTACCGTAATAAATCCTGCGTCAGGTGTACTCAAGCCAAACATCGCGATCATAAAACCGGCGACAACCAAAAGCGTCATCGGCGTGATCGTTTGCTGCACGTCCTCTATTCTGCTGACGACACTGCCAAGAAATGCGGCGAGTGTCGCGTATAAAAAGTATCCGAGCAAAAAGAAAATCACAGCATAGACAACAGTGGTTGCGGAAACGTCGGTCAGATTAAGAAAACCGCCGACAGATGAAGCTGTTTCACCCGTTTTGTTCAGCTTAAGGGACAGAGAGCCGACAGCAATAATGACAGCAAGCTGCGTAATTCCGACAAGCCCGATGCCAAGCAGCTTTGCAAACATCTGCTGAATCGGCGGCATGCTTGAGATCAATATTTCCATGACGCGCGAGGATTTTTCGGTTGCGACCTCCACCGCAATCATGCTGGCATACATAATGACTGAGAAATAAATGACAAACAGCATAATGTAAACAAGCCCTACTGTCTGGCCAAGCTCTTCCTCAGACTTCGCCCCCTCTTTCAGTACCTCCTGCCCGACAGCAACAGGCGCATAAAGGTTGCTGATCGTTTCCTGCGAAACGCCGAGCTCCGCTGTTCCGACAGCTGTTTTGGTTTGCGTCAGCGCCTGCTGCAACGTTTGATACGTGCTATCATCAGAAATCGTTAACGCTTTATATGTTCCTGTAATAGCACCTTTTTCATCTCGTTTGATGATCAGCATGCCATCAAGCGTTTCATCTTTGACTTGCTTTGTGACCTCGTCAGCCGATTGCTTCGACTGCTTCACATCAAGATCACCGTTTGTATCCACCGCTTTCAGCTGCTTTGAGAAAATTGGATATAATTCGTTTGTTTCATCAACAACGGCGATTTTTTCTTTCGCATCATTACCTTGAAACGAAGAAATGATCGACTCCAGATTCGTTACAACTAATACAAGCAGTACCGTGATGACAGTCGAGATAATAAAAGATTTTGACATTATTTTATTTTTGTATGTATGAGAAAGCATGAGCCAAAATTTATTCATAGACGGCGCCCACCTTTTCTATAAAAATATCGTGCAGTGACGGCTCTTCAAGCTCAAACTTTCTGATAAACCCTTTTCCTTGGAGCATAGCAAAGATCTCTTGAGACATGTCTTCATTAGCGATCTGCAGCTTGACGCCGCCAGCCGTTTCCTTCCATTGGAGAATGCCTTCATGAGACTGCAAAAAACGCAGATCGTCATCGGAGTGAATGGTAACATTCTTTTTTCCGAAGGAACGCTTAATCTCCTTCAGTTTGCCTTGCACAACCGGCTTTCCTTTCTGCAGGATGCAAAGATTTTCACAAAGCTCCTCCACATGCTCCATCCGGTGGCTGGAAAACAAAATAGAAACGCCGCTGTTTTTCAGTGAAATCACAGCCTCTTTTAACAGCTCAACATTGACAGGGTCCAGGCCGCTGAACGGTTCATCAAGAATCAATAGCTCCGGCTTATGCAAAACAGCCGAAATAAACTGGATTTTTTGCTGGTTTCCCTTCGAAAGCTCTTCCACCTTCTTGTTCTCGTAATCTGTTATATTGAATCGTTCAAGCCATGTGCCGAGCTCTCTAACAGCCTCCTGCTTCTCCATTCCTTTTAATCTGGAAAGGTAGACAAGCTGATCCTTTACCTTCATTTTCGGATAAAGGCCCCGTTCTTCCGGCAAATAACCGATTTTGTTGCTGATATTGTAATTCACAGGACGGCCTTTCCAGCTGATTGAGCCCTCCGTAATGCTTAATAAACCAAGAATCATGCGAAACGTCGTCGTTTTTCCCGCTCCGTTTGCGCCTAAAAGACCGAACATTTGCTGTTCCGGGATGTCTAAGTTCAGTCCGTCAACAGCTTTATCAGCTCCAAATGTCTTTGTTACGTGATCAATCTTAAGCACCGTATCTCCTCCTTCCTTGACCCATTATATACTAGTTTTGGATCAAATTTAATAAAGGATTTTCATTTCCTTATTAGAATATAAATGTAGATAGATTGATAAACCTTAAAATGGAGGGGAGACCCGATGGCTGATTATTTCCTTACAGCTTTTGATCCTTCTGGGGACATACTGATGAACGAGCAGTTCGAGGCGGAAAATGAAGAAGCGGCTAAATGGCGTGGTGAAGCCCTGCTAAAAGAAAAAGACCTTTACAGTCATACCCATCGTGTGGTCAATGCAGCCGGAAAGCTGATTTTGTTTCAAAGATGATCAGCTTTCCGGCTGATCTGTTACGCTTGAAACCTCGGCTCTCGTTTTTCCAAAAAGGCACGGATTCCTTCCTGATGATCCTTGGTTCTTCTCATTTTCTCTTGAGCGCTGCGTTCAAGGGCAAGCACCATTTTCAGTTCTTCAAGCTGGAGGCTTTGAAAAATCGCTTTCGTTTCGATCATCGCCAATAAAGGAGAGGCCAACAGGGTTTCGATAAATGGTCTTGCACCTTCCGCTGGGTCTCCGGCAAATGTTCCGTCAAGGAGCCCCATATCGGCGGCTTCCGCGGCGGAACATTTTTTCCCGCTCCAAATCAGCTTTTTCGCCTTCGCTTCCCCTATTCTTTTCTTCAGCAAATAATGCCCTCCGCCGTCTGGAACAAGCCCAATGCCGATAAAATTCATCGCGAGAACGGCGTTTTTTTCCGCGAGCACAATATCAGCGCAGAGCGCCAAACTCAAGCCCAGTCCCGCAGCAGCGCCGTGAATAGCTGCAATTGTCACTTTCTTCATCTGATATAACGACAGCGTGACAGCTTCAATCGTATCCATCAGCCGCTTAAATTGATCAGGGTCATGCTCTGATGTCATCATCCGGATATCTCCTCCGGCCGAAAAACCTTTCCCGCTTCCTCTCAGAAGGACGATGAGCGCCTCGCTTGCACCCGCCTTTTCAACTGCCTCTTTCAGTTCAGACAGCATCTGTTCATTCAAGGCATGGTGGGCATCAGGGCGATTCAGGATAATCTCCGCAACGGCTCCATTCACTTCATACTGAATAAACTCCATATGAAACACCTCCATGTATGCGTTTGCTTTTTTCTTTCTCCTATACATTCCCCGCCATCCTCAAATAAACCTTTTTATTTTTCAAGATCAATAGATACTGAAAAACGCATATTATTTGAGTGGAAACATAAAGTTTTATATAGTGAAAGAAAGGATATGAGGATAAGAAAAGGAGGAGAGGAAGCATGGATAAATTGATAGTCAGTTTCCTGTTAAGTTTATTTGTGGTGTACTTTCCCCCTTCGGACGTGGTTCTGCCTTCCCAGCTTGAAGAAACCACCGACAGCTATGTGCCTATGTCCTCATATCCTCAGGAAACACAGTCGGCCAAAACACCTTCGCCGGGCAGCCTGTCCATCGCAGAGCTGAACAAAGAGTACAGTTCGCTGGCGCATTCTATCCGGCAGCTGTCTGTGAAGCCTCTTGACGAACCGCTGATAAACAGGCTGGAAAAGGTTTGCGCCGTCCCTGTCAAATACCACTCTAATTACCTCCGACTATAAATGATCAAGTTTTGTTTGTAACAGACCCACTTGGCCAACACTACATTCGGAGGGATTTTCATTGAATATTAAAGAAAACGATCTGCCGGGCATCGGCAAAAAATTTGAAATCGAAACGAGAAGCCACGAAAAGATGACCATTATCATTCACGATGACGGAAGAAGAGAAATTTATCGCTTTCATGACCGCGACCCGGATGAGCTTCTTTCCAATATCTCATTGGATGATTCTGAAGCAAGGCAAGTTGCCGCTATTCTAGGTGGCATGGTCTATAAACCGCAAACACTGGAGTCCATTGAAATGGCTTTCAGCGATCTCATTATTGAATGGTTTAAGGTCGAAAAAGGCGCCAAATCGATCGGGCGCACACTCGGGGAGCTTGATATCCGCCAAAATTGCGATGTCACTGTCATCGCCATCATCAAGCACAGCCAAGAAAAGCTTTTGCACCCCGGAGCCGATTCGGTCATAGAAGAAAATGACACCCTTGTCCTCTCAGGTGAAAGAAAGCATCTGAAGAAGCTGATTCACGATTTTCTTTCTGGAGAGGGCGTGTGAACGGCCGATGGACCATCTTGTATTTGAAGTCGGGACAGCGCTTGTGCTTGTGGCGATTGCCAGTGTGATCGCCAATAAAATTAAATTTTCGATTATTCCGTTTCTGATTGTGCTGGGCATGCTGCTTGGACCGCATGCGCCCAAAGCGGGGATTATTGACCTTACATTTATAGAAAGCAGTGAAATCATCGCGTTTTTCGGGCGAATGGGCGTGCTGTTCCTGCTGTTCTATCTCGGACTCGAATTCTCCGTCGGAAAGTTGGTTAAGTCGGGAAAATCAATCGCGGTCGGCGGAACGATTTATATCTTGATCAATTTCAGCCTCGGACTGCTTTACGGGTTTATCACCGGGTTCTCTTTTCTGGAAGTCCTCGTCCTCGCAGGCGTCATTACGATCTCATCAAGTGCGATTGTCGCAAAAGTGCTCGTCGATTTAAAAAGAACGGCCAATCCGGAAACCGAGCTGATCCTCGGCATCATTATGTTTGAAGATATCTTCCTTGCCGTATATTTGTCCGTTGTTTCCGGCCTTGTGTTAGGTGATGCGACTTCAGTCGGGAGTGCGCTCTTGTCCATTTTGATCGCCTTCGGTTATATGATGCTGTTTTTTATCGCAGCAAGAAAGCTCCCGCCGCTGTTGAATAAACTGTTGGACATTCGCTCAAACGAAGTGTTTATTATCGTCATTTTCGCCGCGCTCTTTTTTATCGCCGGGTTTTCAGAGACGATTCATGTAGCGGAAGCGATTGGCGCGCTGCTGCTCGGATTGGTTTTTTCGGAAACAGAGCATTCTGATCGAATTGAGCATCTTGTCGTTCCGTTTCGTGACTTCTTCGGCGCGATGTTCTTTTTCAGCTTCGGCCTCAGCATTGACCCGTTTTCACTTGGTGACGCGGTTTGGCTTGCATTGGGTGCAGTGATTCTGACCATTCTCGGAAACTTTATTGCCGGAATGGCGGCAGGACGACGCGCAGGGCTTTCTCATAAGGCTTCGTCCAATATCGGACTGACGATCGTATCACGGGGAGAGTTTTCGATTATCGTTGCAAACCTCGGAATAGCCGGCGGCCTGTCAGCCACATTAAAGCCGTTTGCCGCCTTATATGTCCTCATTCTTGCGATTTTAGGACCGCTTTTAACAAAGGAATCAAAACGAATCTACCGCCTGCTGAACAAAGTATTTAAATGGAAGCCCGATGTTCAGCCTGCAAGAAAACAGGGATAAAAAAAGCAGCACTGTGATCAGTGCTGCTTTGTCGTTTTCACAAAAATCTGCTCTAAATAGTTGATTTTTTCGTCCGTGTAGTGCTCAAATCGCTCATTGTACGATTTCGGATCTTTCGGATTGGCAAAGTGCGTGATCTTCCCTGTACCGCGGTCAATAAATTTACTTGCCGCACCGCAGCCGATTCCGATAATCGTCTGCACCTCTTCCATAATCATGATGTTGTAGATGCTTTCTTGTCCCGGCAAAGAGTATCCGACGTTTTCAAGGTTTCCAAGGATGTTTTTCTGGCGGTATAAATAATAAGGCATGTATCCATGTGCTTTCGTCCAGGCTACCGCGTCATCCATCATTTGAGAAACCTCTTCCCTGCCGGCGACCTTGTACTTATGCTTGTTTCTCGTCATTTCTGACGCCCGTTTAAAGGAAAGCGTATGAACGGTAAGAGATTCCGGCATCAGCTTTTCCGATTCTGCAAGGCTGTGTCTGAACTCCTTCACGCCTTCTCCAGGCAATCCGATAATCAAGTCCATGTTGATATTATTCATGCCGTGCCGGCGGGACAGATGATATTTCTCAATGGTCTCTTCCACCGTATGATGCCGTCCGATCGCCTTTAGCGTTTCGTTTTCATAGGATTGCGGATTGATGCTGATTCGGTCAATGTCATATTTGTTTAAAACGGCGAGTTTTTCTTCTGTAATCGTGTCAGGGCGGCCAGCTTCCACCGTAATCTCGCGAATGTGTTTCACATCCGGGAAGGAGCGGACCATTTCTTCATACAGCAGATCCATTTCCTCCGCAGTAATGCTTGTCGGCGTCCCGCCGCCAAAATAAATGGTTGTTACCTTCACATCATGCTTCTTCAGCCATTCGCCGATTTTCTGCATTTCGTAATGCAGCCCCCATAAGAATGAGCCGACTCTGCCCGCCTGCCCTTGGATGGCATACGCAGGGAATGTGCAATACGCGCATTTTGTCGGACAAAACGGAATGCCAATATAAATACTGACTTCATCTTTCACTTGATACAAATCAGGCACTGCCGCCAGCTGCCGGTCAACAATGTCCTGCATTAATTCAATTTTCTCATCGTGAATTAAATAGTCTTTTCTCAATTCTGCATGCGCTTGCTCCTTCGGCATTCCGCTTTGCAGCTTTTTATGAAGCAGCTTTGTCGGCCGGATTCCTGTAAGGATTCCCCACTTTTGCGTGATGCCTGTGTGCGCTTGAAGAAGGTTGAGATACACATACGAAATCGTGTTTTTCACTTGCTTAAAGGCTTCTTTTTCAATCATGTCGGGAGAGAAAATTTTTGTATGCTGTTCCGTGATGCCAGTTTCCTTCACCTCTCCCAAAACCGTCACACGCTCTTCTGTTTGTAAGCAGTCTAAAGAAATGACAACATCTGCGTGCTCCTCTCCGCCGTACACAAGCTCGCACTCTTCATAAAACAAATTTGCAATATTTTGCAGAGGCCGATGCAGGCGGTCATCATGTATGCCTTCTATTTTAATTTGCAACTTCATCACCTAATTTATCAAATTCAAAACTTTCTTTAGTGTACAGAAATAAACCGCTAAAATCAATCCGGCAAAAAAGCCGCCGCACCTGTCAGAGCGCGAGCGGCTTTTTTTACACACGTTTCATGTGGAACTTATCAAGAAATCCTTTTCGCTGCTGCATTCGGAAGTATTCCTTCATCATGTAAGCGACACCCTGCTCATCATTGGATCTTGTGACCCAATCGGCCTTTCTCTTGATCTCCGGAGCGGCGTTTCCCATCGCTACCCCAAGACCGGCAAGTTCAATCATCGGAAGATCGTCATACTGATGCCCAATGACCACGACATCATCCATGGTCAGCCCAAGTTCAGAAGCGACAAGGGCCAACCCCGCTTCCTTCGAGACACCTTTCGGGACGATATTCACCTTCTCGTCGCTTACACGGATCACGTCAACCGCCGAAAAAGCTTTCGTAATCGTTTCTGTCATATCATGCTGAATATCGTGCTCCGTATACACCTCGATGACGGGCGCACTCACCGGCTCATCCATGAGAAGATCGCTTAATGATTCAACAAACTGGACGGGATAAAAGATCGGATCAGAGGGATGAATCAGTGCTTTCCCCAATAAATTAGAATTCACCTTTTTCTTGTTTCCAATGGAATACTTCTCGTGAAGAAGCCGAATATTGCATTGATAGCTCTCCAGCACTTGAACAATATTAAAGGTATGATCATCAGAAATTCTTTTCTCGAAAAACGGGGCGTCTATTTTCTCAGCGATGTATGCTCCGCTATGGGTGATCAGCTTGGCATCCAGCTTAAGCGATTTCGCTATTTTCTGTGCTGAACGAAAATGGCGGTTGGTCACGAGTGTGACGTAAATCCCTTTTTTCTTTACATATTCTATCGCGTCTTTCGTTGCCTGATGAATCTTCCCGTTCGACCTAAGCAGCGCTCCATCTATGTTTAAGGCAAGCAATTGTTTTGACACAGAGATGTCCCCCTCCTTGATGACTGTACTTGTGTATAGGATATGACCCTGTCTCTGTGTTTAGAACAACCTTTTCCGCCAAGCAAAAAAAGCCTGGCTCAGCAGACTTTATGTATGGCATGATGATAGGATACGATCGAAGCTGCCATTCTCCCTAATATCGTTATTTCGATTTACGAAAAATCATGTATCAGGAACCCCTTGTTTGACCAATGACGCGCTCCGAACACTTACTCTCTGTTGCTTATCCCCTCTATATAACGGCATGATATGCGACCGTATCCAATTGAAATCAGGTAAGTGTAGGCGCTTTCAATGCTATTATCTCAGTTTTTCTTGCTGATGACAAGGGTTTTTTTAACTAAAAAAAGTAACCAAGTGATGTATACTAAGGTAGGATTTGTTGTTAATTTTTAGGATTAGCCACTTGATGCAGAACTTATATTCTCGTACGATATAAACAATTAAACGAAAAAGCGGTGATCAGATGGCTGATTTAAAAGAAATTTACAATGAAAAACTGATATCTCAATTGATACACCATATAAAGGCATCTTGCCCTGATTTTGATCAAGGCCGCTTCGAGGAACAGTTGCTGAAGGAAGACTGGCCTGAACTCGCTTTAAAAGAGCGGATACGCCGCATTACAGCTTCCTTATACGAAACACTGCCAAAACCGTACAATGAAGCACTCGCTATTTTACGGGATGCAGCCCCTCATTTTAAAGGGCTCAGCGGCATTCTATTCCCTGATTATGTGGAACAGTACGGGTTAGCGCATTGGGACGAATCCATAAAGGCATTGGAATACTTTACACAATATTCCACCTCAGAATTTGCTGTAAGACCTTTTTTGCTTTTAGATCAAGAAAAAATGATGGCGCAATTGCTAAAATGGTCTGAGCATGAAAATGAACACGTGAGAAGATTAGCGAGCGAAGGAAGCAGACCCCGCCTGCCATGGGGAAAATCGATTCCCGCTTTGAAATTGGACCCTTCCCCCGTTCTGCCAATTCTTGAAAAGCTGATGCAGGACGAGTCCTTGTATGTGAGGAAAAGCGTGGCCAACAACCTTAACGATATATCAAAAACGCACCCTCACTTGCTGAGAAAAGTCGCAGACCAATGGTACGGAACACACCCTTATACCGATTGGATTATCAAACACGCCTGTCGAACCTTATTAAAAAAGGGTGATCAACAGGCCTTAGCGCTTTTTGGTTATGAACATGCTGATTCGATACAGTTACATGATTTCACATGTCAACCCAGCCGTATAGCCATTGGCGAAAGCCTTGAATTTTCACTCTCTATTCATTCAGACAGGGATCAAAAAGTAAGAATTGAATACGCAATTGATTTTGTAAAAGCAAAAGGCCAGCGTCATCAAAAAGTATTTAAAATAACAGAAACAACGATCAGAAAAAACGAAACGAAGTCATACACAAAAGTTCAATCCTTTAAGGATCTAACCACCAGAAAACATTACAAAGGAATTCATACATTATCAGTAATCATCAATGGAGAGGCAAAAGATTCATTGGATTTCCAAGTTTGCTGACTGCATAAAAAATCCCTTCTTTTCCAAGAAGGGATTTCAGATTGTTGACAAAATCCTAAAACGGTTTTTGTTTTAGGATTTTGTCATCTTTTCAGCGTGATTGAAAACCCTTGAAGTCTAGGAAGGACGAGCATTGGAGCACAGCGAATGTAGTCATTCGTGAGCACCAACGCGCAGGACTGACAACGAATGCGAGGGTTTGTCGACACGCTGAAATCCCTTCTTTTCCAAGAAGGGATTTTGCTGATTAGCCTTCGACACTGCCGTAAAGCTCTTCCAAAGGCTTCATAATGATTTTGTTCAATTCGCCGATCAGCATGCTCATGCGCTGCTCCGCTTCCATCAGCTGAGAAATTTTTTCGTGCTGCTGTACAAGCGCAACTGTTTTTTGAGCCTGCGTCACTTCTTCTTCTGTAATTTCTTCTCCTGCCATTTGTTTTTGCTGGAGTCTAAGCTGCACATCACGGAAGTTTTCGAACATGCGCTTTGCAGATTCATCTGCGTTTACTTCATCATAAAGATTTTTTAAACGGGTGAACTCTTCGCTCCCGCGTAATGATTTTTCCAGGTCATATGCTACATCATAAAAATTACCAGCCATTGTAAATAGCTCCTTTCATCATTGCCATTTGACATACCACTCCACTATAACAGACTATGGAGCTCCTTTCATTAATCAAGGGCCATTTCTTCTTAAAAAAGAGTGACAAACAACGCTTGAACCGCACCTATGATTCCGCCGAGAAGGCCTCCTAAATAGGTAATCATTTTAAATTCTTTTTTTGAAATAGACAGCACCATTTCTTCAAGACGCTGCACCGGGAATTGATCCACCTGCTCCTTGACGATTTCCTCAAGGCGCATCCGTTTTAAGACGCTTTCAAGATTGGCTGAAACGCCTTCAAGCAATTTGTCTAACAGTGCCGGCAGCATTTGCTGGGTCAATTCAGATTCATACCGGAGAGTAAGCGTTCCGATCGTCTTATCGAAGAAAGGGGCAGTCGAAAATGTTTGCAGCACTCTTCGTTTCAGGCTGAAAATGAGCGTCTTGGCATTCCATTTTTCGTCTGCTTCATAAAACGTATACTCCTTCAGCTTGCCCCATTCGTTTTTCAAAAGGTCAGAAAGCAGCCTTTTTGTCTCGTCATTCCGCAAAAACTTCAGCAGCTCCGGCAACACGCGATCCGCGAGGCTGGTATTGCCCAAAAACATTTGCACCATGCTTCCAAGCATGCCGCGCTCTTTTAAAAAGTCATCAATCATATGGCCGAGACGGATTTTCCCTTCATCACTTTCAAAATAATTGATGCCGCGTGACAATATATATTCTGAAATCATCGGAATCTTCTCCTCAAGCTTTTCCTGCACCTCCAAAGGCACCAGCTCTTTTAACGATCGGTGTTCGTATTGGCGGAAAAGCTCATTCAGCTTATCATCCGTCCAGCTGCTGATCCATGCGTCTGCCGCTTCATCGGGACGCTTGATCCCAGCTCTTTCAAGCGCTTCTTTTACTGTCATTTCAGAAAGTGACAGCTTTTGAATCAGCTGTTCACCGACTTGAAGAGCCTGCTTTTTGGCTGTATCAGAGACGAGCCGCTTTTTAATGCCTTCAGGGGTTAAGAGATGATTGACGACCATCAGTCCCATTTGTTTTGCAAGCTCATCCCGTCTTCTCGGAATCAGTCCAGGAGTAAAAGGGACTCGTTTCCCAAACAAATAGTGCGCTTTATATGGCCTAAATAGCATTTGAATTGCTAAATGATTCGTCACCGCACCAATGGCAGCGCCGATCACGATCATAAAAATAAAGGTTCCTGCAATACCCATTCCTATTCATCTTCCTCCATCTGTGCTTCATCTTTTTTCATATCGTTCATCATGTACCTATTCGTATTATAGAGGCTGATGCAATCACTTAGCAAACGAGGAGACAAATTCCTGTTGTCAGAAAATCAGCTTGTCTATCTGGAATAGGGCAAGGTGAAGAATCGTAATCTGTAAAGTAGAATACCGTCAGCCGCGTTCGTCCTGAATGATTTTACCGTAAAGCTGCTGACACCCGCCGGCAGCTTTTGAATAAAAGGGGGAGTCTCATCATGATAACACTCGGTTTTATGTCCTTATCCCGCCAGCATGAAGCGGATTATTCCGCAGAATTGGCCAAAAGAGCACCCGAATTCGGCATCCGCTTCATCCGATTTACACCGTTCGATATTTCACCTGACACGTTGCGTGTCAAAGCCTCGGTCTATCATTCGACCAGCAGCACTTGGAACGAAACTGAATTAGCCATTCCAGAATATATTTATGACCGCTGTTTTTATGGCAAGGATTCACAATCCCAAAAAGCAAAGCCGATCGTTGAATGGCTCAAAAAATATCCGAAAACAGAATTCATCGGCCGAGGGCTTCCTGATAAATGGACTGTCCTTCATGATTTGCAGCAGCACGCTGTAATCAATCCTTATATTCCGGAGACGATGAAGGTAAGCCGCTATGAGCAAATCCATTCCTTTTTATCCAAGGAAAAAGCCTGCATCTTAAAACCGGCGTTCGGCGCAGGAGGCAGAGGCGTTATTCTATTGGAGCTCGGCAAGAAACACATAACCGCCACGTATCACATCGGAAAGGATAAGCAGACAAAAACCTTTTCCAACCATGCTTCTTTTAAAACATGGTGCAAAAAAGTGCTACAGCATCACTATTTGCTTCAGCCTTATTTAAATATT
Source organism: Bacillus sp. MSP13 (assembly GCF_000815295.1). Lineage (NCBI taxonomy): Bacteria > Bacillati > Bacillota > Bacilli > Caryophanales > Bacillaceae > Bacillus > Bacillus sp. MSP13. The sequence goes on along the minus strand of NZ_JXAQ01000002.1, from coordinate 100,276 downwards.
CAAGATAAAGAGCAATACCCATGTGATATCCGCCTGTTCATGGAAAAAAACGAAGCAGATGAATGGAATACAGTTGGAAAGGCCGTGAGACGCGGATATAAACACGGACTGCTAGCCAATTTGTCAGGCGGGTCTGATGTGCTGACATTCGATTCTTGGTTTGAAGATATACCGAAAAAACAGCAAGTGGTCTTACTTGATGACGTATTCTCGATTACCCAGTCGGTTCCGTATTATCTTGATGAGCGCTATGGGCCTCTGTTTGAACTAGGCCTCGATATATGCCTTGCGAAGGACGGGAGAATCTGGATATTGGATATTAATTCCAAACCGGGCAGAAAGTCAATTTTACGAGTCTCTCCCGAGCAAAAAGAACAAATGTACACTTGTCCCCTAAAGCGCTGCCAATATCTGTTTTCTGAGCAAAGCCGGAAAGGAGTTCTTCCGCGTGAATCATAAACGGTTTTTGATCGGCATAGACAAAACCAGTGAAAACACCTTATTTTTGCCCTTTTCGCTGAAAAGAGACGGTCTCTTGCATGCCGCGTTTGGAACGAAGGTTGTCAGATGCCACGTTTCTTACAGACGGCATTTAGAACAAACCGTCCTTCTCTCTGAAAATCTGTTTCACGAGCTTTTTCTTCCCCATCGAAGCAGAGCTGACATTCTGATTCATGATCATACGGTACATATCGGGCCGTTAATCGGCATCTTTACGGCGGGGTTTACCGTATCACTTGAACGCCCATTTAAGGATCGCTCCCTCTTTTTTTCTAAGCTTGTCACATTACACGAGCAAGCAGGAGGCTACTGCTTCGTGTTTGGCGCTCACCAAATCAATTGGGCGGAAGGTACGATTGAGGGGCTCCTTTACAGGGAAAACGGCTGGGAGAAAAAAGTCGTTCCGCTGCCGAACGTCGTTTATGACCGTTTGCCAAACCGAAAAATTGAAGATTCGCTTCTCTTGCAACATACAAAAAAAAGGCTGATCGATGAATACCAGATTCCATGGTTTAATAAAACGTTTTTTAATAAATGGAGCGTTCATCAATTGCTCGAAAAAGATCCGAGAACAGCCCCTTTTCTGCCGAAATCCGCGCTGGCACCGTCTGAGGAGCGGATCGATGAGCTTTGTGACGCATACAAAAAAGTTTATATAAAACCGGCCAACGGAGCACTCGGAACCGGCATTTATCAGCTGACAAAAACAGACGATGGCCTGACGGTGAAACATACGAATGATGCTAAAACGTTTTCTTCAGTTGAATATTCCGATGCCGCTTCATTTCTGCAAGAATTTCAAAAACATCACAATCTGTCTGATTTTCTCATTCAGCAAGGTGTCGATTTGATTGAGTTTCAAGGCAAACCAGCGGATTTCCGTGTCCATACCAATAAAAACAGAAAAGGAAAATGGACCGTGACAGCAATCGCCGTGAAAATTTCCGGAGAAAACAGCATTACAACACATCTTTCTAATGGCGGAATCGTCAAAACACTTGCAGAAGTATACGATGATCCCGCTGAAAGAATTGAGGTCATTAATAAGCTTTCTGCTGCAGCACTGACAGCAAGCCATGTTCTTCACGACCATATCGAAGGGTTTATCGGTGAGATCGGTTTCGATTTTGGCATAGATCAGAACGGTAAAGTATGGATGTTTGAAGCGAATTCACGTCCGGGTCGCAGTATTTTTTCTCATCCGAATTTGCATCATGTTGATTCTCTGACAAAACGAAGAAGCTTTGAATACGCGTCATATCTCTCCGAGAAGGCGATTATCTCCCCTGAAGGGCTATGGCCTTCGTAATCTGCCCGCTTTTTGATAAGCGGGCTTATCTTTATCCAGCGCTGGGACAAACTGCCTCACAATTAGGCCTACAATGATGTTCTGAAACAGTGGTACAATAAAAATAATTCGTTCGTCACCAGGTCATTTGATATCAATAGTAAGGAGCGTGGCCGCCATGATTTCTCATTTCAGCTGGAAACCGTTGTTCCAAAAAGAAAAGCTGCCCGGATGGAGAATTTCGTTTTATTATAAAGGAACTCATTATGAAGGCATCTATCATAAAAGCGGTGAAATTGAATGGGGAGATTTGTTTCCCGCCCGCGCTGATGAGCCTGCTCTTACAAACGAAATACATGAACTGATGCTTTTTCATATCTATGACTAGCTTAGCCTGGACGGCTAAGCTTTTTTTATGCCTTCTCAACATTTACCACTCAATTTTCCGCATGCGTACCCGGCCATTTTAACATAATACTAGTAACAAGCCGGCAAAGCATTGGGTTACGCCGAGGCGGCAGTGACACCCGAGACGGGTCCACAGACTGGTGCAACTCCAGTTAACCCAACCATACTAAACAAAAAGGAGATTTTACACATGGCTAACCAAAACTCTTCAAACCAATTAGTAGTTCCTGGCGCAGCTCAGGCTATCGATCAAATGAAACTTGAAATCGCTTCTGAGTTCGGCGTTAACCTTGGAGCGGATACAACTTCCCGCGCTAACGGTTCTGTCGGTGGAGAAATCACTAAACGTTTAGTCTCTTTTGCTCAGCAGCATATGGGCGGCAACGTACAATAACAACTCAATATCTGGCTATAGAGGGCGCGGTTTCCGCGCTCTCTTTCTATTTGTCACCCTTTTTTCCCGCTTCACATATCCTAGAAAAAAAGGGAGGGAATGAGGGTGGCATTCATCGCCTTTGTGAATTGGGAGCTGGTTCAGTTCGTCAGTATATCCATGCTTCATGAATATGTTTCCCATCGGTCTGCCTATATGTACAGGTATTCTTTCCCGCGCTGTTCAAACTGAAAGCATCCTTTTATAATGAGGGGCAAGGAGGTTTTTTGATGAGAATCGCTTTATTAGGAGCCAGCGGGCGCGTCGGACAAGCTTTTTTGAAACAAGCGGCCGCAGATGGACAATTTGATATGTACGCTCTACTCAGAGCTCAGCATTCTGGGCTTCCCCTTCCAGAAGACCGGCTCGTCATGGGAAATGCGCGCCGCCGGGAAGATGTGGAAAAAGTTGTGAAGGATGCTGAAATCGTGATCAGCTGTCTCGGCACAGATGGTGATGATACCTTGTCTGTAGCGATGGCAAATATAATCGCCATTATGAAAGAACAGCATATCAAACGGGTGATTACGATCGGTACCGCAGGCATTCTTCATTCCCGATATGAACCGGGAAAGTACCGGTTTGAAACAAGTGAATCAAAACGAAGGCTAACCCGAGCAGCCAAGGAGCATGCAAAAGTATACGAAATGCTAAACGAATCATCTTTAGACTGGACAATCATCTGCCCCACTTACCTCCCGGACGGAGCAGCAACCGGCGAGTACCGTGTGGAGCGTAACGTTTTGCCGGAGGGCGGCACAAGCATTACGGTCGGCGATACAGCTGATTTTTTATATCATGAGCTCATTACAGGCGAGTATGCCGGATATCGTGCCGGACTGGCCTATTAACTACATAACAACCCCAAAACACGATTGTTTTGGGGTTGTGAGCATTATGCGATGGAATCTTTCTTGCCTTTTTGCAGCTCATACATTTGATAATATTGTCCTTTGACCGCCATTAATTCCTCATGGTTCCCTCTCTCAACAATTTCTCCTTTATCAAGGACCAAAATCTGATCTGCGTTTCTGATTGTTGAAAGCCGATGGGCGATGACGAAGGTGGTGCGTCCTTGTTTCACGACATCGAGCGCCTTCTGGATCACGGCCTCTGTCTCTGTATCAATATGCGCCGTTGCTTCATCTAAGATCAAAATAGCAGGATCAAAGGCCAGAGCTCTTGCGAAAGATATTAATTGCCGCTCTCCAGAAGATAGCGTGCTCCCTTTTTCAATCACCGGTTCATTGATGCCTTGGGACAGCTTTTCCAAAAGGTTCTCGGCCCCGACTTGCCGCAGCGCTTTTTTGATCTTTTCATCGGTTATTTTTTCATCATCAAGGCTTACGTTAGAACCGATCGTGCCCGAGAATAGGTAAGGGTCCTGAAGGACAATGCCCATGTGGGATCTCAGTTCCTGTCTTGACATGTTGTAAATGCTTTTTCCATCAATCAGAACATCTCCTTTTTGCGCATCATAAAAACGAAACAAAAGATTCAAAATCGAGCTTTTTCCTGATCCTGTATGGCCAACAAGCGCTACAGTTTCGCCTTTTTGCGCAGTAAAGGAAATATGTTTTAATACCTCTTCACCGTCATGATATGCAAATGACACATTACGAAATTCAACCCGCCCCAGCGCGCGCTCCTTCGCCGGTTCACCCGCTTCTTCCGTATTCTTTTCTTCAAGCAGTTCGAAAACACGCCCGGCGGAAACCCGTGCCAGCTCCAGCTTTGAAAACTGGTTGACGATGCCTGTGATCGGCTGAAATAACCGGTTTAAATAATCAACAAACGCGTACAGCACGCCGACAGAAACAATTCCGGCCGCATTCAGGCTCGCACCGCCAAAGTGCCAGATCAGACTGACAAACGCAAGGTTTCGGATCACATTGACAAGGTTATGGGACATTAAGGAGTTTAAATTCAGCATCCTATTTTGAAAATAAAAATGAGATTCATTTAATTTCTCAAATTCTCTCATCGTTTCCTTCTGGTGGCGGAAAGCCTGAATAATGGTCATGCCTTGAATGGACTCATTCATCTTTGCGTTAATGTCACTGTTGATCGAGCGGATTTTTCGATTGTAATAAGACGCGTATTTTCGGTAGATAACTGACCACAGACAGATGATCGGCACAATGGCCAGGCACACTAACGCGAGCTTCACATCAAGCAGAAACAAAGCTGCGAATATGCCGACCATATAGATTCCGCTTGTCACAAATGTTGACAGCACTGTGACATATAAATCCCTGACGGCTTCCGTATCATTCGTAATCCGCGCAACCACTTTGCCTGCGGGAAGGTTATCAAAATAGCGTATCGGCATTTTCTGTATATGCGAAAACACGTCCTGCCTCATCCTCTGAATAATCCGATTGGCGCTCATCTGCAGCAAATAATGCTGTCCGTATTGAAAAAATAAAGAAAAGACGAGCAAGCCTCCATAAAGATAGATCAGAAACATCATTCCCTTTATTTCCGGCTGATAGAACTGGAAAACTTCCTCTTTTGTCAGCTTTTCGGCAGCATATGTCCGGCTCTTGTCTCCGTTTGTGATTGTCAGCTTTCCGTCAGAAACCGTTCTGTTCCCGTCAAAGCTGACAGCCTGATCAACAAAATAGAACGCCATCCCCACTTGATAAATATGCGCTTCTTTTTCTTGAGAAACAGGTTCCTGCATACGGTCCTCTCTCACATAAGAGGTGCCGTGGAACTGAACGGCGTTTTTATCTTTTTCCGCAGCTTCATACCAAGTTTTCTCAATACCGAGGATATGATCGTCAATCATTTTTTTGCCGATAAACGGCCCAGTCAGTTCTGCTCCGACGGCGACAGCTAGCAAAACGACGGCTATGATCAGCAATTTCCGATAAAGGAGTGCGTATCTCCATAACGTTTTTCCTGTTTTCATGCCCCTGCTCCCCCTTCTTCCGCAGTGAACAGCTGCTGTCTTTCATATTGTTCCCGGTACCACCCATTATTGGCCATCAGCTCTTGATGGGTGCCTCTCTCAGCAATCACGCCGCCGTCCATCACAAGGATCAAGTCAGCATGCTCTACCGCGGATAAACGGTGCGTCAAAATAAATGTCGTTTTTCCTTTGCGGTTTTCTCTGATATTGCTGATAATCGCCGCCTCTGTTTTGGCATCCACAGCAGAAAGCGAATCATCCAGGATCAAAATCTCCGGATTCGCCATAAGGGCTCTCGCAATCGAAATTCTTTGTTTCTGCCCGCCGGACAGCGCCACGCTTTTTTCGCCGACCATTGTCTCCAAGCCGGACGGAAGCATGTGTACATCCTTTTCAAAATGTGCTTCGGCAATGGCTTGCCGAACCTCTTCATCACTCGCATCCTGTTTTCCGTATAGAATATTTTCTTTTACCGTCCGCGAGAACAGCAAATGATCCTGCGGCACATATCCGATCCACCCGCGGAGCCGGTCAAGGGGAATCTGCTGAATCGGTACACCTGAAAATGTAATGCTTCCTTCACCAGCGGGATACTGGCGCAAAAGCTGCTTAATAATCGTCGTTTTTCCGCTCCCGGTTTTCCCGGCAATCCCGACAGTCTGCCCTTTTTGCACCGCAAATGAAACATCTTGAATATTGCTGTTTGTTGAGCTTGGATATGTAAAGCTGACATGGCTGAAAACAATATCTCCAGGCTCTTTCAGTTCAGCGGGCTGCTTTGGATCTGTCACGTCCGGCTCATAAGAAAGAGTTTCATTTACCCTGTCTAATGACGCATTGCCGCGTTGCATCACATTAATGAGTTCACCGATTGCAAACATCGGCCAAATCATCATGCCGAGATAAACGTTAAAGGAAACAAGCTCGCCAAGCGTCAGTTCATTCCGAAACACAAGAAACGCTCCATAACCGAGCCCGATCAGATAGCTGGCGCCGACAAGCAGCTTCACTGTCGGCTCAAACAGCGAATCTATAAATGCCACTTTCATATTTTTCTGGTAAACATCTGCGGTCATTTCATGAAACCGGCGGACATCGTTTGTTTCCTGTACATACGCGCGAATCACCCGCACGCCTGAAACGGATTCAAGCACCTTATCATTCAGCGCCCCGAACGCATTTTGGGCCTCCGTAAACCGCTCATGAATTTTACTTCCGTATAGACTGATGGCAATCGCCATAATGGGAAGCGGGAGAATGGCGGCAAAGGTCAGCTTCCAGCTGATCAGAAATCCCATCGTCAAAAAGATCGTCATCATAAACATCGTAGAATCGACTAATGTCAAGATGCCAAACCCCGTCGTTAAACTGACAGCCTGAAGGTCATTCGTCCCCCGCGCCATCAAATCGCCTGTCCGGTTCTTTTCATAAAACGGCGGAGACATGGCCAGCAGATGCCCCATCAGCTTCGTACGAAGAATTCTCTCCATCACATTCGCTCCGCCAAACAGCTGGTGCATCCAAAAATAAGACATGATATACACGACCGCCGTCAGCACAATAAAGATACCGATATAAAACAGCAGCCCGTCCGCAGTAAACGCCCCAGATTTCATATCATCTATGGCGTTTCCCAAGAGCTTCGGCGGAAACATTTCAATGACATTGACTCCTAATAAAAGCACAATCGCAATCGTATAGCGCAGCCAGTATGCTTTAAAAAACCAGCCAAGCTTTTTCAATACTGAGAACATCAATCCTCATCTCCTTTATCTCATCAGCCGCCTTCTATTTTTTCCTTGCTTCCTTTTTCGTTCAGTTTGGTACAAGTTGGTCTTGTCTCTGTATTTTTCTTCACATCCCATACACCTGTCCTTCCTTGATTTTGTATATAAAAAAGGCATGAAGCGTCAGCTCCATGCCTTTTTTAACCAATATGATATGCACAGCGCTTTTCAGCGCGCGGCTAGACTTAAAAAACCGTTCAATCAAACAGAACATGGGGTTTGCCGCGCCAATATAAAGCTGTCTTGTAAACACGCAAATTCCTTGGCATAGCAAACCCTCCTTCCATTTTTCGTCTTTTTTTCATCATATAAACAAAACCTTTTTTTGTCAATCATTTCTTCATAAGAAAAAGGTTAATTGTACTTGGATCCGGGTATTGTCTTGTAAGACGTTTTTGAAAGGGTGAGAATGATGTTTCATGCTGAACGTATTATTGTTGCGTTTGACGGAAGTGAAAACAGTAAGAGAGCGCTTCAGACAGCCATTGATTTTGCTAAAACCGTAAATGCCGCCATTACCATCGCCCATTCACATGATGTGAAGGACACTCAGACCATCATCGACCCGCCAAGGCCCGAAGCGGGAGCAAGCTATATTGGCGGTGGCATGACGAATGTTCCTGATCCTCTTATATCAGATGTCGCACCAACTCAGCCAGTCATCTACGAAGACCGGACGGAAGAAGTCATCGCCGAAGCCAGAATGATGCTCAATGACCAGCAGGCCGATGGAGATATTGATATAGTAGAAGGCGATGCGGCAGAGTCCATTATTGAGCATGCAAACCGCGTTTCCGCAGATTTGATCGTAACCGGAAGCAGAGACCAAAACAAGCTGAAAAAGTTATTATTTGGAAGTGTAAGTGAAAAACTTTCATCGAAATCAGATATACCCGTCCTGATTGTAAAGTGAGCACGCCCTGTGCTCACTTTTTTAAATTCAAAATTGTGAAAAAACATAGATTTTCGGTTTTTTCTGTTATAATACTTTCGTGCCCAAAAGCACAAAAGCATTAAAGATCATATGGGGTGTTATTTTGGATTCTCAAAAAAAGCTGACGTTTCCGTTAGCCGTCGGTTTATTTATATTGATGTTAGGCATTATTATTTCTTGCTTGTTTTTGCTTCATATAGAACCGCATATCCCGCTGTTTTTATGTGTTATCACGCTTTCAGCAGCCGGTTTATGGTTCGGGTTCCCTTGGAAGACCATAGAAAAAGGAATGGCCGATGGGATCAAGAACGGCGTACAGCCGATTATCGTTCTGGCGCTGATCGGCATCTTAATCGGCGCTTGGATGTACAGCGGTGCCATACCGTCCGTGACAGTTTATGTCCTGTCCTTTATTGAACCCAGCCATCTTCTTTTGACTGCTTTGTTTTCCTGCATGATCATCAGCACGCTTGTCGGCTCAAGCCTGACAACTGTGAGCACGATTGGAGTCGCACTGATCGGCGTGGCGAGCGCGGCCGGTGTTCCGCTTGAATGGGTGGCAGGCGCGGTCATATGCGGCGCATGCTTTGGTGATAAAATGTCGCCGATGTCGGATACAACCAATTTTGCCGCCGGTATAGGCGAAATACCGATTTTTGAACACATTCGCCATATGATGGGCACTACTATTCCAGCTTTGCTTATCACCGTCGTGCTGTTTTACTTTCTCGGTCTATCCGTTTCCGCGGACACTGCATCTACCGATGATATTCAACATGTCATAACCGGAATCAAGGATGCTGCGAATGTGACGCCATGGGCGCTTCTTTCACCGCTCTTAGTCGTTTTGCTGGCGGTTAAGCGTGTCCCCGTCATTCCCGTTCTGACTGCCGGAATTATTTCCTCGGGAATGTTAACGGCTATATTTGTCCCTGACAGCAGCATACAAGGGTTTATGACAGCTTTGCAACATGGCACGGCGTTCGAAACTGACAATGAGGCTGCCGCTAAAATCATCAACAGAGGCGGACTGCAATCCATGATGGGCTCAGTTTCGCTCATTATCATCGCTTTTGCACTCGGCGGATTGATGGAGAAAATCGGATTGATTTCCGCGCTGTTGGAGGGTGTCATGAAAGGCATCCGCTCAAAAGGCCAGCTGATTGCGGCAACTGTCTGTTCAAGCATCGGCATCAATTTGGCAACCGGTGAACAATATTTATCGATACTAATACCGGGACAATCATTTAAAACCTTATACGACAAACAAAACATCCAGCGAAAATTTCTTTCCAGATCCTTAGAGGACGGCGGGACATTAATGAATCCATTGATCCCTTGGGGCGTATGCGGAGCCTTTATGGCAAGCGCGCTTGGCGTTCCCGTCATAGACTATATCCCGTTTGCATTCTTCCTTTATATATCTCCGATGCTCTCAATTCTGGTTGGATTTATTAAAAAATAAAAAGAGCCCCGCTTGCAAAAAGCGGGCTCTTTTTTATGCTTCATTCCGGAATGATCTCTGCCTGCTGAATGCTTTCTTGAAAAGCAGCCTGAAGCTGTTTTGTCACCGGTCCGGGTATGCCGCTTCCGACCGATTCTCCATCGAGCGTCACAACCGGAATGATCTCTGCCGTCGTTGATGAAATAAAGATCTCTTCCGCCTGTTTCAGTTCTTCCTCACTGACAGGCTTCTCATCAAACTTGATGCCGTTCTTTTCAATCAGCCCTAAAATATTCATCCGTGTAATGCCATTAAGAATGAGCCTGTTAGCCGGATGCGTTCGCACCGTCCCGTTGATAACGGCGTAAACGTTAGAGGATGTACCTTCCGTAACAACACCGTCTCTAATTAAAATGGCCTCAAATGCTCCCGCTTCATACGCCTTTTGCTTCGTCATCACATTATACAGTAAATTCAGACTTTTAATGTCACATCTCAGCCAGCGAAGATCCTCATCAGTAATGGCTGCCACTCCGTATGCCTGTTCTTGCTGGGGGTTTTTCACAGAAAATGTGTAAGCAGTCGTCTGCGGCTCAAGTCCAGCTTCATACTGATGCTTTCGCGGCGCCACACCTCTTGTCGTCTGAATGTATACCGCTCCCTCACTGACCGCATTCTCCTGTACAAGCTTTTGCAGGTCCCACTCGAGGTCTTCTCTACTAAACGGCAATGATATTCCAATTTCAGCCGCACTTCTGAAAAAACGCTCAGCATGCTCACGCAAGCCGAACAAAACTCCTTTGTACACCCTGATAACCTCATAGATCCCATCGCCAAACTGATAACCGCGATCTTCCAAATCGATCGAAGCTTCGTTGCGCCCAACCAGCTGGCCATTGACTAAAACCTTCATAAAAGCACTCCCTTTGCGAGATTTCCCTAGTGTTTTTCAAGCTGCCATTGTCACTTATTCTACCATATTGGATGAGCTGAAAAACAGAAAGATCAAGAGATCTATAGCGGGAAGGCGTTTAATTTTTCCTTAAAATCTGACATTTCGACAATTTTTCTATGTTCTTTCCATTTTTGTTCCTGTATACTTGATTGGTAATACATAGGTTGTAAACATATGGCATCTTTCTAAACTGCCTGTTGTACAGCGATATGTAGAGATTTTATGCCAACGGAGAGATTGTTATGCGACAAACGAGAGGAGACACTTCTCCATCTGCAGTTTCGCTTGCTTTTAAATTTGCAAGTTTAGCAGTTTTATGTGTACTGCTTTTGGTGATGGTGATGTTGGGTTATTCCAACAGCTCAACGAAAGCAAAGGAAGTCACTGTCACAACAAACGGCCAGCTTCGCAATGAGAAGGAAAGCTTGAAGCTGAAAAGCGACTCCCCCGATCTGCTGATCAAACATCTGCAGACGAAACAGAACATGGGAGACAAAACGGTTTACCTCACCTTCGATGACGGCCCGTCAGCCTATACAATCCGCTTACTCGACGTACTGAAACAAGCTGATGTCAAAGCGACATTTTTTATGCTGTCACCGCGGATGATTGAATTCAAACAAGCTGTGAAAAGGTCGGAAAAGGAAGGCCATGCACTCGGTTTACACGGCGTCACCCATAATAATAAATTATTCTATCAAACACCGACGTCTCCGTTAAAGGAAATGCAGGCGGCGCGTGACACGCTGCAAGACATTACAGGATATAAAACCGATCTTGTCAGAACGCCATACGGCAGCAAGCCGTCACTGACCGCCTCACAAGTCCGCAATCTTGAGAAAGGCGGTTTTGTGTACTGGGATTGGACCATTGACAGCATGGACTGGAAATACCGGAATTCAAAATATGTGACGGCCGTACTACAGCAGCTGGAGAATATGGAGCATAGCCATTCAAGCCGGCCATATGTCATTCTCATGCATGATCTTCCGGCTACTGTGAACGCGCTGCCGGCACTAATCCATAAGCTAAAAGAAAAAGGCTATTCCTTTGGAGTGTTAGAGGACACAATGGTTCCTGTTCACGAATAAAAAAGTGAGGCGCGATCACGCAGCCTCACTTTTTTATTCCCAAACTTCGGGCAAACTCTCCAATTTTTTGATGAATGACCATGTCAAACAAGCTGTCGCAATACGTCGGTTCTAGGTTAATGATAACTTTCTTCATGCCGGGAATCCGGCTTGCGTCCTCAGGCACAAACCTTGCCGGAGCGACTTCGAGAGACGTGCCGATGACCAATAAAAGATCTGCTTGATCCAGCTTTTCATAAAGGGCCTCAAAGTGCAAGACGGCATCGCCAAAGAGAACCACATCGGTTTTTAATACCGTTCCGCAAATCCCACCATCTTTTCCGGCCGCCGTACACTCCGGCACCTCCCGCTCCAGCAAATGAGGCAACTCATACTGTGCCCCGCATGCCCGGCAGGCTCCTGTCTGAATAGAACCATGCAATTCGTACACATGTCTGCTTCCGGCTTTTTTATGAAGTCCATCAATGTTTTGCGTAAAGATATCGACCTGCTTCCCTTGCTTATCCAGCTCAGCTAAAAGCAAGTGCCCTTCATTCGGTTCAAAGCTGCCGCTCATTTTCATCTGGAACAATTCTTTAAATTTGGGCCAAAACAGACGCGGGTGGCTCAAAAAATACTCAAGGCTCATCGCTTCCATTCTTGAGGCATCCTCCGTCCAAATCCCCCCTGCTGAACGAAAGTCTGGAATTCCTGATTCTGTACTCATTCCAGCTCCGGTCAGCACGACAATTCGCTGTGCTTCATTTAGAATATGTTTGAATGCTTCCAACTCAACACCGCCTTTTTCTCTTATTTTACCACGAAAAAAACTCCGCCTCTGTCAGACGAAGTCTTTCCCTTTTTAAGCCCGTTCCTTTTCTTCTTTACTACCATTCACTTGGAACGGATCATTTTGATGTTTTTGCTTTACAAAAACCATTTGGCCGGGATATGCGAACTCGACGCCTTCTGCGGCGAGGATTTCAATGATTTTATAGTTAATATCCTCTCTAACATCGAGGTTTTCAGCCCAAACTGCTGTTTTTGTATAGAAGTTGAAAAATAAATTGTAGTAGCTGTCGGCAAACATATCAAAGTTGACCATGATCGTTTCATTATCAACGCCCTCATGTTCTAAAAGCATGGTTCTGAGAGAACGAATGGAGCGATCGAGGTTCTCAATCGGCGTTGCGTAAGACACATGGATGGAAAACGTGATCTGGCGTTTGGTCATTCTTGTCCAGTTCGTGATCGCTTCCATCGACAGCGTAGAGTTCGGCACCGTTACAAGCGCCCCCTGTGCGGTTCTGAATCTCGTGCTTCTGAAGGTAATATCCTCTACTGAGCCCGTTACCGTCGACGTCTCCACCCAGTCACCGATGGTAAACGGCTTTTCGGTAATAATAATGATTCCGCCGAAGAAGTTGCTGATGGTATCCTTCGCTGCAAGCGCAAAAGCAAGTCCGCCAAGGCCGAGCCCTGCCACAAATCCATTGACATCATAATTGAATTCCTGAGCGATCACACTGACACTGAGCGCAATGATGACAAAACGAAGCAATTTGGACAAAAACGGCGCCAGAATATCATCCATGTCCAGCTCGAAGCGCTGATTCACCTTATGGAAGATAAACGACGACGCTGCGGTCAAATTACAAAGCCCCCAGCACAAAAGCGCCACAATTAGTGAGCGGTATATGTTGCTGATGAGAGGCATTTGTTCGTCTAAAAACGGTGAATACCGGATCGCTAAAAACATCCCTAATGCCACAAAAAACCATCTGGCCGGCTTTTCAAATGCCACAACCACCTGTTTGAAAATTTCTGTTTTCCGCCGATTCGTGAGGTTAAAAAGCAACTGAAAGAAATATCTTGTAAACAGTTTTCTTAGTATAAGAAACACCAGCAAAATCGCTAAGCTGATGCCGATTTGTATCATTTTATCGAGTGTGAAGTATTGCTGCAGATCATCTAGCATAAGAGTCTCCCTTCTATTGAAATCAAATGTTTATTATACTAAAAGATTCGTAAAGATGCTCATCTAAATGTCTATTTTTCAGCACAAAACCCCGGCATTCCGCCGGGGCCATTTCTCAAATGATCTATTCAGCCAGATTCAATAGGGACAGTCACTTACTTTTTTTCGTTTGTGTCTGATCAAGGAGAGTTGCTTTTTGCATTTCAGCGTCCGTTTCGGCTTTGATTCTTTCCTCCACTCTGATTCTCCCTTTTCCCATGATCTCGCCTCCTTTTTTGCTATTATAAAGTAACAGAGTGTTTTGTGAAGATGTCGAAAGCCCCAAATTCTTGACGAAAAAGGTTCTGATACGCTGAGTGTCTTTTTTTTAGTTATACGCGATTTCCAGCCCGGACCATTCCGATATGGCAGAAAAAATTCACCAGTTTGTATCGCTCCGCATATATGGATTTGATACAATAACAGAAATGCCCATATGAGGAGCTGACTTAGCGTGTACACCATTGCCCACCGCGGAGCATCAGGTTACGCTCCGGAAAATACGTTTTCCGCTTTTGACCTTGCGGCGGAAATGAATGCAGATATGATCGAACTGGATGTCCAGCTTACAAAAGACAGGCAGATTGTTGTGATACACGATGACAGGGTTGACCGAACAACAAACGGATCGGGCTTTGTTAAGGATTTTACATTGGAGGAATTGAGAAAGCTAGATGCAGGAAGCTGGTACGGCCCCGCTTTTCAGGGAGAGCGCATTCCAACCTTGGAAGAGGTCCTCAAGCGCTATCACAAAAAAATCGGCCTACTAATTGAATTAAAAGGCCATCCATCTCAAATCGGAATTGAAGAAGAAGCGGGACAGCTGTTACGGCAATATTCTTTTTCTGTCGATAATATTGTTCAATCCTTTCAGTTCCGCTCCGTCCAGAGGTTCCGTGAGCTTTATCCATCATTTCCGACAGCTGTTATTACAAGGCCCAACTTTGGCATGCTGCCCAGAAATCAGCTGAAGGCCTGCCAATCTATCGCAAACTATGTCAATATTAAATACACACGACTCAATCGTCTGATGATCGCTTCTGCCCATAAACATGGCTTAAAAGTATTTGCATGGACTGTTAAAAACCAAAAAACAGCAGCGAAATTACAAGCCATGGGCGTGGACGGTATCGTAACAGACTACCCGGATTTCATCAAAAAGGATGGCAAACATGAAAATGTATAGCGCGGTTTTTATCGGAGGCGCGCTTGGCGCCCTTCTCCGGTACGGAATAAACATGTGGATACAGACCGATCAGTTCCCGGCAGCAACCTGGCTCGAAAACGCGGCAGGCAGCCTTCTATTAGGCATTCTGACCGGTTTTTTTATGATCAGGGCAAAACGGCCTCTTCTGTCGGCTATTATAGGCACTGGCTTTTGCGGCGGCTTTACAACAATGTCCACATTTTCTAAAGAAACGGTGATGCTTTTGCAAGCACAATCCTACCTGGCTATTTTGTATGCGGCGGTATCATTGACAGCAGGAATCGTTCTTGCGCTGATCGGCGTTCTGGCGGGACGGCGCATAGCAAGCACTCAGCAAAGAAAGGAGATGCGGAAAAATTGACACTGGCGGGTATTTTGATAGCGGGCGGCCTTGGCGCAATGCTGCGCTTTTGGCTTGGCAATGTCGTCACCGCCAAAACCAAAGGTCTTAGCCTGCCCATTGGCATACTAACAATTAATATTCTGGGAGCTCTTGGGCTGGGAATGTTTACAGGGCTTCACATCGCCAATGATTCGGCCTCCCTCATCATTGGCACGGGATTTTTCGGCGCCTTTACAACCTTTTCCACTTTCAGCGTTGAAAGTGTCCAGCTCCTGCTGGCCAAACGCGTTATGGAAAGCATCCTGTACATCACCCTAACGCTTTGCGGGTCAATGTTGGCGTTTTGGTGCGGCTGGACAATTGCAACGTAAAAAAACCTTGAGCTTATTTCTCGCTCAAGGTCGCATTGTTCAGCATCACAGGCTCGGGCAGCGGCAGCGTGTGGTGCGCCGTAACCCCGGTTGTGCTGCCGGCTTCTTCTTTTATCTCGATTTGTTTGATTAATCGGCCGTCCATCTTCAGCACTCTTATTGTATAGGAACCGATGCGGATGGATTCACCGGCCTCAATATCGATGTTTTCTTTCAATATCAGCCCGCCGATCGTATCGACGTCATCTTCTTGAATCGATGCGCCGAGAAGGCTGTTCACCTCATCAATCCGAACCTTACCGTCCATGACATAATGGCACTCGCCAAGGTTTTGGATCAGCGGCTGTTCATCCTCATCAAATTCATCTCGGATTTCGCCGACAATTTCTTCAAGGATATCCTCTGTGGTCACAAGCCCCGAGGTTCCTCCGTATTCATCCGACAATATGGCCATATGAATGCGTTCACGCTGCATTTTAATCAGCAAGTCATGGACCGGGATGGTTTCAATCACTTCGATTACAGGCCGTACATACGGATGGATCGTCATCTTCATTCGTTCCTCTTCTGTCATAAACAGCAAATCAGAAAACAAATGCTTCGTATTGACCAAACCGATGACACTGTCTTTGTCCCCATCTGTAACAGGCCAGCGCGTGTATTTTTCCTTCAGCATGACTTCAAGCATCTCTGCCATCGTCATTTCTGTTGACACAGCGGCTATTTCCTTCCGCGGTATCATAATTTCTTTGGCGATCCGATTATCAAATTCAAAAATCTTATTTACATATTTATATTCAGACGGATTAATCTCTCCGTTTTTCAAACTCTCAGACAACAGCATTCTGAGTTCTTCCTCAGAATGGGAGCCATCATGCTCTGACGCAGGCTTTAAACCGAACATGCCGCATAAAAGCCGCGCAGACCCATTGAGGATCCAAATAAACGGAAACAGGAGCAAATAAAATAAACGCAATGGACCCGCTATCAGCAAGGTCAGCTGTTCTGCCTTTTGAATCGCGACCGTTTTCGGGGCCAGTTCGCCCACAACAACGTGCAGGAACGTGATCATGCCGTACGCGACCGCAAAAGAGGCCCCATGAGAAACCGATTCCGGCAGGCCAAGCGGTTCAAACAATGGATGCAGCAGCCTTTCGAATGCCGGCTCCCCCAGCACGCCGAGCCCGATTGATGTCAAGGTAATGCCCAGCTGGGATGCGGATAAATACTCATCCAAATCTGTAATGACACGCTTTGCGAGTATCGCCCGTTTGTTTCCTTCCGTGATAAGCTGATCAATTCTGGATCTCCTTACTCTAACAATCGCAAACTCGCTTGCAACGAAAAACGCGGTTAAAGCAATGAGCACACCAATTAAAATCAGACTGTCAATATCGTCCATTTAACCTTATCCTCTCATAAAAGGATAAGGAGTCACCTCCTGATATAATCATTTTTCCTTAACATTGAGGTACGCGGTGTATTGTTGCCTAAGCAGAGGGCCCCATCATACCACCTCCAAGTCAAAGTTTGATTATAAATTGTATATTATATTGTAACACAACTCATTCCAAAAATGATTTTTAATTTTTAGACTTTTACTGCAGGGCAGGCTTTCATCGCAGGCACAGCCTGTCATCATGTTGTGAATATGAAAACAGAAAACAGCATTCAAAGCCGTTTTCGTTTAAGCAAAATCTTTATATAAGGAAACGAAAATGTCCCGTGAGTTTTTGATCTGCTCGATCGGCACACTGAAGGATAAACGGAAGTGCCCTTTCATTCCAAACCCGCTGCTGGGCACGATTAGTAATTTGTATTTTTGAGCGGCATGCACACAAAAAGCAACTTCGTCTTCTATTGGTGATTTCGGAAAAACGAAGAAACCGCCCTTCGGCATTTCGAATTCAAAACCGGCTTCCTTCAAAATGCCAACCATTAAATCCCTGCGCGCTTTATAAGCGCTAGCATCTACCCTTACATCATCCATTCTTGCCACAGCCCGCTGCATCATGACTGGCGCATTCACAAACCCAAGCGTGCGATTACAATACACAAAAGCGTTGATCAAAAGGCCAGAATCAGGCATCTTGCTGTCCAAACCGATATACCCGAGCCGCTCCCCCGCTATGCCGAGATCCTTACTGAATGAGCTCGCCAAAATCACACGGTGGTACGATTGAAACGGATTTGCAAGCTCTGCATCATAGATTAATTGGCTATATGGTTCATCAAACAGCACATAAATCGTTTGGCCGTTCTTCCCTTCTATTTCGTTTAATAAAGCGCCTAAATCATCTATATTTTTCTGGCTGAGTACAGTTCCTGTCGGGTTATGAGGTGTATTGAGGATCAGCCCTTTCGTCTTTGGGGTGATGGATTGCCTGACCGCTTCAATATCAATCTCAAACCTGGGCGTTAATGGGCAGCTGACAGCCTTTCCCCCATAGTTCTCAATATACAATTTATACTCGGCGAAATAAGGCGCGAGAATAATGACCTCTTCCCCCGGATTTACAATGCTTTTTAACGCGACATTTAAGGCGCCGCCCGCGCCCACCGTCATGACGACGCGTTCCGCCGCGAACTCCGCTTCAAAACGGGACCCCAGAAATTGCGCGACTTTCTCTCTCGCTGCCGGAAGCCCTTGGTTTTGTATGTATCCATGATTGCCTTTTTCAACTTCTTCTCGTAACGCTCTCTTAAAAGCTTCAGGCGGTTCCACAATCGGGTTGCCAAGCGAAAAATCAAAGACCTGATCATCCCCGAACTCTTTCTTCAGTCTTGCACCTTCATCAAACAGCTTGCGAATCCATGACCCTTTATGTAAGTTTTCTTCAATTTCCCGGGATAACCCAGCCAATTTCATCTGTCCCTTCCATATGAAAAGTTTTGAAAATTCTTTCTTTACATGTTACTTCAATAAAATGAAGAATTCCAC
This sequence comes from Bacillus sp. MSP13, assembly GCF_000815295.1. Classification (NCBI taxonomy): domain Bacteria; kingdom Bacillati; phylum Bacillota; class Bacilli; order Caryophanales; family Bacillaceae; genus Bacillus; species Bacillus sp. MSP13. The sequence continues at coordinate 81,660 of NZ_JXAQ01000002.1, read as the reverse complement.
CACTTCCAGTGCTAATCTAGGGAAAAACAATAAACTTGTGCAAAACACCGTTCATATATTAAACTATTCTCATAACTATAACGTGATGGTTGGGAGGGATATCGATGGGGCTGGGACTTATCGCATCAGTGAACTAGCAAAACTTGCGGGAGTAACGAAACGAACAGTTGATTATTATACGAATATCGGTCTGCTTACGCCGGCCAGATCCTGTTCAAATTACCGTTACTACGATGAAAACGCACTCAAACGACTCATATTTATTGTAGATTGCAAGAAGCAGCGATTGGCCCTGTCCGATATTAAAGATCGACTGGAGAACCAGTTTCCCTCTTCAGCTAAACTTGATGATGAAATTGGTAAACTGGCATTGGAAATTGATCATATGAATCAAAATATCTCCGGAATCTTGCATCGGTTTGAACGGCTGAAGCCCGAGGATCGTGACAAGCTGAAGAACAAGCTCCCACCCGAAAAGCTCGCCGTGTTCCAATCATTTATGCTGCTGTTACGTTAAAACCATTTTATCTAACAGGAGGTGTTACCTTCATTCTCAATGCTAGAGTGAAGGTTCTAATTGGACATAGTGAATTTGATTTTAGTTGCTGTTTTAATCGCCCTGACGGCATTTTTCGTGGCATCTGAGTTTGCCATTATCAGAATCAGAGGCTCACGAATCGATCAGCTGATCGCGGAAGGAAATAAAGCAGCAATAGCCGCAAAAAAAGTGACCACGCATCTTGATGAATATTTATCTGCGTGTCAACTCGGAATTACATTGACTTCCATTGGATTAGGGGTTTTAGGCGAGTCCACAATTGAAAGGCTGCTCCACCCCCTTTTCGTACAATTGAATGTGCCAGGTTCCCTTTCACATGTCATATCGTTTATTTTTGCGTATGCCATTATCACGTTCCTGCACGTTGTTGTCGGAGAACTCGCGCCTAAGACAGTCGCCATCCAAAAGGCGGAAGCAGTGTCTATGCTGTTTGCGAAACCGCTGATTTGGTTTTACCGCATTATGTTCCCGTTCATTTGGCTTTTGAACAATTCCGCACGGTTATTGACAAAAGCATTTGGCCTGGAGACTGTTTCAGAAAATGAACTGGCTCACTCTGAAGAAGAGTTGCGAATCATTCTGTCTGAAAGCTATAAAAGCGGTGAAATTAACCAGTCAGAGTTTAAATATGTGAATAAAATCTTTGAATTTGACGACAGGCTCGCGAAAGAAATTATGATTCCGCGGACTGAAATTGTCAGTCTTCCGCATGATATCAAGATTTCTGAAATGATGGACATCATTCAGATTGAAAAATATACCCGCTACCCTGTAGAAGAGGGCGATAAGGATAACATTATCGGGGTCATTAATATTAAGGAAGTGCTGACCGCCTGCATCAGCGGCGAGGTATCTGTTGATTCCACCATTTCTCAATTCGTCAACCCGATCATTCATGTCATTGAATCCGCGCCGATCCAAGATCTGCTTGTCAAAATGCAAAAAGACAGGGTCCACATGGCCATCCTGTCCGATGAATACGGCGGGACTGCCGGACTCGTGACGGTTGAAGACATCATCGAAGAGATCGTCGGCGAAATCCGCGATGAATTTGATATTGATGAAATTAACGAAATCCGTAAAATCGGCGAAGACCATTATATTCTTGACGGAAAAGTGTTAATCGACCAAGTAAACGACCTGCTCGGCATTCATTTAGAGAACGAAGAAGTCGATACGATCGGCGGCTGGTTCCTTACCCAAAAATACGATGTTGAAAAAGATGATTCTATCATCGAAGAAGGCTGCGAATTCATTATTAATGAAATTGACGGCCACCATGTCGCTTATATTGAAGTCAAAAAGCTTGCGGCAGAAGAGCTGGTTGAAGCTGGAGAATCGAAAGAGGCTTAATTTGTAAAGACACCTTTTATGGAGGTGTCTCAGATTGTTGACAAAGTCCTAAAACGGTTTTTGTTTTAGGACTTTGTCATCTTTTCAGCGTGATTGAAAACCCTTGAAGTCTAGGAAAGACGAGCATTGGAGCGGAGCGAATGTTATGATTCGTGAGCACCAACGCGCAGGACTGACAACGAATGCGAGGGTTTGTCGACACGCTGAGACACCTTTTATGGAGGTGTCTTTTTTATTATGTTTTGTTTTCACCTTCCCATTCTTCATCAACAAAAACTGCTGCTAATAAAACGGTAATCCTCGGGAAGTCTAATCAAGGGGCTCGATCTTATTTACAACAAGAAAAAGGAGTGAAAACATGAAAGTAGTGGTAACTGGAGCAGCAGGGAAAATAGGGCGGTGGGCCGTCAGAACATTATTGGAGGCCGGCCACGATGTGACAGCATCAGATAGAGTATTAGCAGAGGAATCAGCATCAAAAACATTTATCCAGGCCGATTTGCGGGATTACGGCCAAGTATGCCAGCTTATTATGGGCTGTGACGCTGTAGTCCATCTCGGGAATATTCCGACCGATGTCAGAAATCCCTCCCAGGCGATATTTGAAAATAATATGCTTGTCAACTTCAATATTCTGGAGGCTTGCAAAGATTTTAAAGTGCGTAAGCTTGTATGGGCTTCGAGCGAGACGGTGCTGGGATATCCGTTTGTGCCGAAAGAGCTCAGTTACCTTCCTGTAGACGAAGAGCATCCAACCATTGTCAAGTCGTCTTATGCAATGGCAAAGCGCCTGACCGAAATCCTTTCAGATATGTTTTCAAAGCTGATGAATACACAAATTGTCACCCTCCGCTTTGCAAATATATATGAACCTGATGAGTATGAAAAAATTCCTGGCATGCATTGGAACGAAAAGCAAAAGGATATTCAAAAGAAAAATGCATGGGCGTATTGCGATGTGAGAGATGCGGCGCACGCTTGCTTGCTTGCAATCGAAAAAAACAATATCGGCAATGAGGTCTTCCACATTACGGCGCCGGATACCATCATGAAAGAACCGAGTGAAGACTTGGTAAAACGGTTTTTCCCAGAAGTCTCTTTAAAGCGCGATGTAAAAGGATATGAAACACTAATGGCAATCGATAAAGCGAAAAAGATCCTTGGATATGAACCCCGTTATACATGGCGGTCTGTATTAAATAATGACGGCTCACTTAAAGCGCTGCCAGAGGATCAGCTTTCATTATCCAAAATCTAAAACAAAAAGCAGCAGATAGTCAATAAACTTCTGCTGCTTTTTGTATATCATAATCTTCTACATCAATGTCTACATCCATTCTGAGAGCCAGCTTCGCCAACTGCTGCCCCATATAAGGCCCCATTGTCAAACCAGACGATCCAAGGCCATTTGCGGCTATGATCCCGTCCCAGCCGGGAAGAGGTCCGATCACAGGCACGTCCCCCGGTGTAAAAGGGCGCAAACCGACTCTTGCCTCTTGAAAGGTGCTGTTTGCTAAACCAGGGGCCATTTCCAATCCTTTGTTCAACAATTCCTGCAGCCCGCCGGCCGTGATCCGTACATCATGCCCTTCTATATCTTCCCGAGTCGCTCCGATGGCCATTCTCTTGTCAGCATAAGCTAACAGATATTCCTTAGAAGGCGGCATGATAGCAGGCCAGCTGTCCATATGGTTTGCGTCCGGAATCTGAACGTATATGATTTGCGCTTTTTGCACACTCACTTTAAAGCGAATGCCTAAAGGCGCCAGTAATTGGTCTGCCCATACGCCGGCACAAACAATCACCTCGTCAGCAGCATAACTTTCATCGCCAACGGTTACGCCTGTCACTCGTTTCGAATGATATTGAAGCTTGGCATCACCTGTTAAAACAACGGCTCCCATTCTTTGAGCAGCACGCAATAATGCATCTCTCAGCATCTCGCCATCCACTCGGGCGGCTCCGCTTATATGAATGGAATGGTACCGTTTAGCCAGCAAGGGAAACATGCCGGCGGTCTTGATTTCAGAAAGAAAAGAAATGTCTCCGATTTCCGGGGCGTATTGTTTCCGCTCTTGCACCCGTTTTTCAATCTTTTCAATCTTTTCTTTCTCGTGATGAATACTAAGAGCACCAACAGGGGCATAACCCGTTTCTATCTCGCCTTCTTTTCTAAGCCCCTCTATGAAACCGGGGTAAAAGTGCGCTCCTGCTTTTGCCATCTTGTACCACGCCGGATTTTGCCTCGGTGACAGCCATGGACAAATAATGCCTTTCGCTGCATGGGTGGCCCGTCCCTTATCTTTTCGGTCTATCACAAGCACCTCGGCCCCCATTTTGGCTAATTGATATGCTGTTGACGCTCCTAGAATTCCAGCGCCTACTACGATCATTTTCATCTTTTTCCGTACCTTTCCCAATAATCAATTCCTTATGTAGTATAGCTAAGCCAAGGAACTTATAAACAATGGGGAAGTCGCGAGTTTAGCACTGATGAATTATAGCTGTTCCAGCTTGTTTTCAAGCTCTTTAATACTGTTATTTAAAGCCTCTGTCATGGCTGCAAGTCTTTCCTTTGACGGCAAGTGGGCAAAATCAGCCTGCTGAAGAGGCTCACCGATAATGAGCTTCATTTTGCCTTTTTTGAATAATCCCTTTCCGCTTGAAGGCCCTTTATATGCAGCGGGAACAAGCGGCGCTTTCCCCATTTGCGCAATTGTCACCGCGCCTCTTTTTAAAGGCACGTCCTCAGAAGTTCGTGTTCCGCTCGGGAAAATACCGACGATCTCCCCTTCTTTCAGCAGCTTAATCGGTGTTTTAATGCTGCTTGGCCCTGGATTTTCACGATCTACCGGAAAAGCATGAATTTTCTTCAAAAACGAACCGATCCATTTATGTTGAAAAAGCTCTTTTTTCGCCATGTAGTGTATTTGATAAGGAAGAATCCCGACTCCGAGTGTGATCACATCAACCCAGCCGGAGTGTGTACACGCGATGACAAAACCTGAATCGGCCGGAAGGTTTTCTTTGTTATACACCTTCACTCCTCCGCGAAGAGAAAGAATAACTTTTAAAGCATTTGCACAAAACTTATACATATCGCACTTCCTTTGTCGTATTCATGATTCTATCTGCTATCTATTATAACAACATTTTTTATTACCTGGTACTAATTTTTAAGATTTCCTCCTTGTAAACGCCAAAAAGCTGAGGATTCACCCTCAGCTTTTGTTATATTTCCTCCCTGGCCGGCGGTGCCATAAACTCCGGCCCGACCGGGTCTGATATCGTATGTTCCAATATGGCATTGATGTCTTTATGATCTTCACTTGTCAGCGTCCAGTCTGTCATCTCTGATACCGCTTCAAGCTGCTCAGGCTTTCTTGCCCCCCAAAGAGTGATATCCGCTCCCGGCTGATCTAAGATCCATCTAACCGCTAAGTGAATCACTGATTTTCCATAACGTGCCTTGGCCAGCTCATCCAATTGATGAACAGCAGAAAGATATTCTTTAAAACGGGGATGCTGGAATTTCGGATCATGATTTCGGAGATCGTCGCCCTCAAACGTGTAATCTTCGGTTATTTTACCTGTGAGCAGCCCTCTGCATAAACTGCCGTATAATAACGTTGTGATTTGTTTATCTTTCACATATGGCAGAACATTTTCTTCAATTTCTCTTTCAAACAGATTATATGGAGGCTGAATGGCATGCAGCGGCGCAATGGCGCGAAATGTATCCATTTGTTCAATTGAAAAGTTACTGACACCAATCGCCCGGATTTTGCCGGCGTCATATAATTCCTTCATGACTTCAGCCGTTTCTTCAATTGGCACAAGCGGGTCTGGCCAATGCACCTGATAAAGATCAATATAATCTGTTTGAAGCCGCTTCAAAGAAGCTTCGACTTCCTCTATGATTCTCGCTCTGTTCGCATGGCGGAAGAGCTGGTTGTTTTTCCAGTCGAGAGCCGTTTTCGTTGCGACAATCACCTGATCTCTTTTGCCGTGCTCCTTGATCGCCTTCCCTACAGTTTCCTCGGACTGCCCGAAACCATAGGCCGGAGCGGTGTCAATCAGTGTGATCCCCTGATCAAGAGCGGCGCGGATGGTTTTGATTGATTGTTTTTCGTCAGTGCCTCCCCACATGGTTCCGCCAATCGCCCATGTGCCTAGGCCGATTCTGGAGGCTTTTATGCCGGTGTCTGCTATACTGGTATATTCCATTGTGCCACTCCTTCACTTTTTCACTCTCTTTTCCCCGCTGGCAAACATGTTAAACATTTCTCGGCACTATCATTTGCGCCCATTTTTAGGTACTATATAGGAATGGTGTTTGATGAGGTATAAAAAAGCCGTTTGCATGTAATGTGCAACTTTAAACCTTTCTTATGCGTGTATAACATAGAGGGGAGAAAAGGCAGTGACGATCGATGAAATTTACCAAATGTACATGAATGATGTTTACAGGTTCCTGCTCTCCATGACAAAAGACAAGCATCTTGCCGAGGACTTGCTGCAGGAAACCTTTATGCGGGCATACATACACATTCACTCCTATGATCACAGCAAAGTAAAGCCCTGGCTTTTTCAAGTGGCGCGAAACGCCTTCATTGATTACGTCAGAAAGCATAAGAAGGAAGTAACCATTTCTGATGACCTAATCGGAAGCCTCTTTCAAAATGCTGTTCAGAGCCCTGCCCATCAGGTAGAGATAAAGGAAGTGCTGACTGGTTACATGTCCGAGCTCCCCGAGAATTATCGGGAGGCCTTAACGCTATATTATTTAAAAGAGTTAAATTACAAAGAAGCATCCCATATTATGAATATTTCAGAGGCGAATTTTAAAAGTGTTTTATTTCGTGCCAGACAGCGGCTGAAAGCACTTTATAATAGAGGTGTTAATGATGAATGAAGAATTTAAAAAGCGTTTTGATCAATATAAAAATGGGGAAATGAACGACCAGGAAATGACCGCATTTGAGGAAGAATTAGAAAAGCTCGAAGTATATCAGGAACTGATTAACAGCGAGCTAGAGGACGATAACGATTGGGATGTCAGCATCAGTCCAGAAAAACAAAAAGCGATTTTAGCCTATGGCAAACGCAAGTCTTATTTACGAATTTCTGTGCTTGCCGTTATTTCGACCTTGATGATTTTGCCGCTTTGCACGCTGGGAAGCTACCTCTATTACGGAATGGGAGGAAAACAAAGCACCGGCAATGAGTTTATGGAAACCGCCGCAGTCACTGTAGCCCTGACCAGTCCGAATGTTTTAGTCGATACATCCGGACTGAAAAGCCAAGTGAAGCTGTTTGGCATGAATACCGAATTCCCGCTGCAAAAGCAAATCGGCACGAACACGGTCGCAGTGGGGAATGAACGGGTTGAAATGTTTTATAATAAAGTGAAAGCGCCGGCCGTTAATTACTACGACCTAGAAGTGCATTCAACCGGCCATTACTTTACACACCCATCAAATGCGTCTGAACAATCAACCGCAAAAGCAGACCAAACGTTAAAGATATTACCCGAAGGAACGGTATCAGAGGTCTACCTTTCCTATGACCGTGCATACCCGACAAAAGAAGTGTATAACAAATTCAAAGGCTATGATGTGAGCTTTTTATGGAACGCAATCGAAACTGAGAAAAACACAAATGAGACCGTATACGCAGAGCCGCTTGGCTATCCTGGGAAGGATTCAAAGTTTTTGGCTGCCCTTAATACAAAAGGCAGTTCCAATGGCGATCAGTTTATCAGCGCCTTGAAATTCATGTCCAAGCACGAAAAATGGGCGCAGGTTATATCAAAACGAAAAGACCTGAATGTGGATAACCGATTGGATTATGTCGAGAAAAACGGTGTTCATGTATACGGTTCGGTCGTGACAGGGCCAACGAAGGAAATCCAACGCATGCTGAAAAACAAGTCTGTAAAATCAGCGAATGTCGGCGAGGTGGAATTATGGAACTGGTAAGAATTTTTAAAGAACACAATGTATTCGGCTGGATCTCTGTCGGGACAGCGATTCTGTCCCTGCTCTTGCTGAATTTGGCGATTATCAGCAACGTCACATTTTATTCCTATCAAATGCTTCCGTTCGCTATGGCCGCCGTTCCGTTTGGCGTGATCGAACTCTTCATCAAGAGGGGGCGCACAGGCCCCGGCCTGCTTGGCGTCATCCTCAATCTCTTTGTGATCATTTGTGTGTATACCATTGTATCTGTAGATACCAATTTACAGTTTGGTTTTTAAAGAAAGACGCCTGAAGGGGCGTCTTTCAGATTGTTGACAAAGTCATAAAACGGTTTTCGTTTTATGACTTTGTCATCTTTTCAGCGTGATTGAAAACCCTTGAAGTCTAGGAAGGATGAGCATTGGAGCACAGCGAATGTAGCAATTCGTGAGCACCAACGCACAGGACTGACAACGAATGCGAGGGTTTGTCGACACGCTGAAAGACGCCTGAAGGGGCGTCTTTTTTGGATTACACCGTCTTTCGAAACAGGTAGCTTTCTATCGTAAAACCCATTTTGCCTGTATAAAACCGGTGTGCGTCTTTACGCTGAAGGCCAGATGAAAGGCTGACAAAGCCAAGTCCGGCTTTTCTCGCCCAGTCTGCGGCATAATCTAAAAGCAATTTGCCGTATCCCTTTGACCGACAAGGCGCGGTAGTTACTAGATCTGCAATCCATAAATACTCCCCTTTATGAATGGAAACCCTCGGCACCGCCCCGCACAGCGCCCTGATTGCTGTCCCTTCGTATAAGGCAAACAGCATATACGATTCTTTTTGCACACAGGCTTCAAGCCTTTGTAAATACGTCTCTTTATCAAGATCTGTTCTCAATTCACTCATGACTGAATACGCCTCGGCCCATTCTTCTTTTGTGGTTAATTGTTTCATATGAATCATCTTCTCAATCCCCTTTCCTTTCGTTACAATGATCATAGCGAATAAATGGCACTTCCCAAATAGCCAATATCAGAAAAAATGACCATGCCAGATATAAAGGAGACTCGAGATGGATATCACGCCGTTTCTTGATAAAAAAAGCAAAACACCGCTGTATGAGCAGCTTTATACCTTTTTCAAACAAGAAATTTCACATGCGCGGATAACGAAGGGAACAAAGCTTCCGTCAAAACGCATGCTCTCCGGCTTGCTCGGTGTCAGTACAGCAACAATCGAACGTGCTTATGAGCAATTAACTGCTGAGGGCTATGTCAAAAGCAAACCGAAAATCGGCTGGTTCGCGGCGGGCGTAGAAGCAGACTTTCCGGCGGCTCCTGACCATGTTCAGCAGTCTATGCAACATGTCTTACATGTAAAGAACGCCCCTGCCATTGACTTTCATCAAGGCAATGTTGATCCGGCCCACTTCCCCTTTAACGCATGGAGAAAAAGCATAGTAAAAAGTCTGGACCGCTATGCCGGCCACACCTCCGGAGACCCTCAAGGAGAGCCCGAACTCAGGCGCATGATTGCCCGTTTCGTCAGGCTGTCACGGGGCGTTAATTGCGATCCCGGCCAGATCATGATTGGCGCGGGAACAACTGTGCTTCTGCAGATGCTGTGCCTTACGCTAAAGCCCGGAACAAAAATCGGTTTTGAGGAACCGGGCTTTCACCGGTCAAGAAGAATGTTTGAAGCAAATCGCATGAATGTCATTCCGATTTATTCTGATGAAGAAGGCGTCCTGCCAGTTGAGCTTAAAGCGAAACATCCCTATCTCGTGTATACAACCCCCTCGCATCAGTTTCCGCTCGGGGGCATTATGACAATAACCCGAAGACAGGAACTGCTCTCTTGGGCAAAGGAAGCAAATTCGTTCATTATTGAGGATGATTACGATGGAGAATTTCGCTACAGCGGCCAGCCTATTCCGTCTTTGCAGGGTCTTGATCCGAATGGCAGAGTCATCTATCTCGGCACTTTTTCAAAGTCACTGCTTCCTTCCTTGCGGCTCAGCTACATGATTTTGCCCCCTCTACTCATGGAATCGGTCAGAAAACACGCTCACTTAATGAAGCAAACAGTCTCTTCCCACTCTCAAATGGCACTGGCAGACTTCATCGAGAGCGGAGAGTGGCAAAAGCATATAAACAGAATGAGAGGCCTCTACCGAAAAAAACACGCTGTCCTGTTAGAGGCCATACGGTCTGAACTAGGGAACAGCGTTGAGGTTCTCGGAAAAAACTCCGGGCTTCATATCCTGCTGCGGCTTTTGTTTCCGGCAAATGAAGAAGAAGCGATTAACGCTGCTGCCGATCACGGCGTGTCCGTCTATCCCGTATCGCCCTCTTATATAGGGCGTCCTCCATATGTTTCTGTTTTAATCGGTTATGGCGGGTTGCCAGAAGAGGACATCAGACTTGGTATCCAAAAGCTGAAAACGGCGTGGACACCGCTGATCTCAGCTTGGTAAACAAAACAGGCCCCGGGAACGGAGCCTGTTTTGTTAAAATGATAAAATACCCATTAAATTTAAGAATACAATAATAATCGCCAACGGCACGAGAAAACGAAGCAAATAAAACCATGTATAAAAAAATGCTTTACCTGCATTTGATCCGTTTCTCATTTCTGCCAAGAGCTCGCGCTTCGAAATTTTGAGCGGAATAAAAAGCGAAATGAACAGAGCGCCTAATGGCATCAAAACATTGCTGACAGTAAAATCGGCAATATCAAAAAACGTTTTACCGAATAGGCTTACATCGCTCAATACCCCATAAGATAAGCAGCATGGGATTCCGACCAAGAAGATCAATAGCCCGCTCGTCCACGACAGTTTTTTTCTCTTCTTCTCGTCCCCTTTTCCGATTGTGGCGACAATAATTTCAACCATCGAAAACGCTGAGGTCAAGGCTGCAAATAAAAACGCAACGAGAAAGCCGATAAAAAACAACGTGCCGAACGGAAGCTGTTCAAAAACGGCTGGAAGCACTGTAAACAGCAATGTCGGCCCTTCATTTGGCTGAAAACCGAATGAGAAAACCGCCGGAAAAATGGCCAGGCCCGCCAAGAGTGTCACAATGATATTCATCACGACAATGGAGGCTGCCGAACGCGGGATGTTTTGTGTTTTCGGCAAGTAGGAGCTGTAAGTCACCATCACCGAAACCCCCAGTGTTAACGTAAAGAAGGCCTGTCCCAGCGCGAATAATATCGATTCCGGAGTCAAATTGGCGAAATGCGGCACAAGCAAAAATTTCATGCCCTCCATCGCACCATTAAGCGAGAGAGACCGAAGAACGAGCAGAATAAATAATAAAAACAAAATCGGCATTATCACCGCGCTGACCCGCTCAATCCCTTTTTGAACCCCTCTGGCGACAACCGTAACAGTCAGCACCATAAAGACAAACTGAGCCGCGAGCGTCTGTACCGGATTTTGGATAATTGAAGAAAACAGGGTTCCAAACTGCGCTTGAGATAGCCCGGTAAGTGAACCAGATGCTGTTTTCACGATATACAGCAAAATCCACCCTCCGATTACACTGTAAAACGACAGCACTAAGAAACAGGCTGCTACGCCGATCCACCCCGTGAGAAACCAAGCTGTTCGTGGCGCTTCTTTTTTATATGCATCAATGGCATTCGTCTGGTTCCGTCTTCCAAATATAAACTCTCCCACTAAAAGCGGATAGCCTAAGAGGATGGTAAATAACACAAAGATAAGAAAAAAGGCGCCTCCTCCATTGGTCCCTGCTACATAAGGGAACTTCCAAATCGCGCCCAAGCCGATGGCCGAGCCGGCGGCAGCCATGACGAAACCGATTTTCGAAGCCCATTGGACTGGTTTTTGCTCAGACAATAAACGTCACTTCCTTTCCAGCCTATATTATCTCTTATTTTTGTTTTCATTTCTATAGATTCATTTGCCAATAACAGAAAAGAGAGCGCGTCCTGTTTGACCGCTCTCTTGATTACTTTCTTATTGGTTTAATTTTGAATGCTTTCTTGAATACCAGAAATAGATTGCCAAGCCGATTAACAGCCACACAAGAAAACGGACAATCGTCACCCATCCAAGATTTAAGATTAAGAACAAGCAGAACACAATCGCCAGGCCTGGAATCACCGGAACCCCCGGACATGTAAAGGCTCTCGGAAGATCAGGCTGTTTCTTTCTTAATACGATCACCGCCACAGAAATGAGCACAAATGCTGACAGCGTCCCGATGTTTACCAGTTTTGCAAGTTCATCCAGCGGAACAAGTGAGCCGAGGAGCGCCGACAGCGTTCCGAAAAACCAAGTGGCGACATAAGGTGTTTTGTGCTTTGGGTGCACCTTAGAGAGCGAGCCCGGCACCAGTCCGTCACGCGACATGGCAAACATGACACGAGTCTGTCCGTAAAGCATGACAAGCATGACCGTTGTCATGCCCAAAACGGCGCCAATATCAATGATGCCTGCCACCCAGTTTTGCCCAGCGCTTTGAAGAACCAGAGAAACCGGATGATCCACGCCCGCAAACTGGGCAAACGGGATAACCCCTGTCATGATCGCTGATACGGTGACATATAAAATTGTGCAAACCAACAAAGAGAAAATAATGCCTTTAGGCAGATCCTTCGCAGGATTTTTTGTCTCTTCCGCAGCAGAGGAGACAGCGTCAAATCCGATAAAAGCAAAAAATACAAGCGCCGCCGCACTGAATACGCCGCCAAAGCCCATTGGCATAAACGGCTGCCAGTTATGCGGCTTCACGTAAACGGCTGCCACCGCGATAAACAGCAGAACAACCAGCACTTTCAAGATGACCATGATGTTGTTGACTCTTTTTGATTCTTTGATGCCTAAATAAAGCAAAAACGTTATCGCCATCACAATCACGAATGCAGGCAGATTAAAAATGGTGAATGTGCCCTCCACCGCCCCCGGCGCCGCTGTTAAAGCAACCGGCAGATGAATGCCGATCCCTGACAAAAATGATTGGAAATAACCGGACCAGCCGACTGACACCGCGCTAACCGCCAGCATGTACTCTAAAATTAAATCCCATCCGATAATAAAGGCCATAAGCTCTCCCAATGTCGCATACGTGAATGTATAAACCGAACCTGAAACAGGCACACTTGAAGCAAATTCTGCGTAAGACAGGGCAGCGAATAAACAGGCAAGCGCCGCCACAACAAATGAAATGGTCAGCCCGGGACCTGCCGTGACTGCTCCTGTTCCCGTCAGCACAAAAATCCCTGTGCCAATAATGGCGCCGATCCCAAGCAATGTTAAATCGAATGCCCCTAATTCTCTTTTTAAAGATTTTTCACCGCCCGTCGCAGCGATTAAATCTTGAATGCTTTTCTTTCGAAATACGCTCCCTTTCATTCCCCTTCACCCCTAGACTGATGATCTATTTATATATTTTTATTTGAATTTTCTGAATTAATGAGTGACAATGGCTTATTTTCTTTTTTTTCACCCTATTTGTACCAGTGAGCGAATCATTCCTTTCTCCTACACAATATTATATATAAAATCACAAAACGAAAACAGAATTATCAGAAAAATATATAATATTTATCATGAAATATCTCCTCACATAAAAAAACCAGCTATTATGCTGGTCGTTAATCATGATGAAATAAAACGCCCGCCATTCACATGAATGGTCTGCCCTGTCATGTAGGAAGATTCGTCAGACGCCAGCAGGACATAGGCGCCCGCATGCTCAACCGGCTGACCCGGTCTTCCCATTGGGGTATCCAAGCCGTGCTGTTTCACTTTTTCCTCAGGGAATGTCGCCGGAATAAGAGGTGTCCAAATCGGGCCGGGCGCCACCGCATTCACTCTGATGCCTTTATCCACAAGCGACATCGCCATGGACCGCGTAAAGGAGACAATCGCACCCTTTGTGCTGGAATAGTCAATTAACGCCGTATCCCCTTCATAAGCGGTAATTGATGTTGTATTAATGACGGCACTCCCCTCTTTCAGGTGAGGCAAAGCTTTCTTCGTCATATGAAACATAGAAAAGATGTTTGTGCGAAATGTCTTTTCCAGCTGTTCTGTTGAAATATGGAGAATGCTGTCCTGCGGATGCTGTTCAGCGGCGTTGTTCACCAAGATATCAAGTTTGCCAAAATGGTCTACGGTTTGCTGCACAGCTTGTTCACAATGTTTCTCATCCCCGACATCTCCCGGGATCAGCAAGCAGCGGACATTTTCCTTTTCGATCCGTTTACGCGTTTCCTCTGCGTCCGAATGCTCATCTAAGTAAAGAATCGACACATCTGCCCCTTCTTTAGCAAACGCAATAGCTGCTGTCTCCCTATTCCGCTGTCGCCTCCAGTGATGATGGCGACTTTCCCTTTCAGTTTTCCGCTACCTCGATAGTTTTCGTCTTCTGACAAAGGCAACGGATTCATTTCTGACTCTATGCCCGGCTGTCTGTCCTGATGCTGCGGTTCTTGTCCTTCTGTTTGTCTATCCATTGGGTTCATATTCATCACTCCTAGACATGTGTTTGATACTGAACGTTACCACGTCATAGAAGCAAATAAACGGCAAAAGATGTTATGAAAGAACTTCTTCAGGAATGGCGCCTGTATATTTCGCCGATGGGCGGAAAATCATGTTGTTTTCTGCCTGTTCCAGCACATGGGCGCACCACCCTACCATTCGGCTTGCTGAAAAGGTTGGTGTAAACAATTCATCATCAAAATCGATCGCCTTCATCACAGCCGCCGCATAAAACTCAACATTTGTGTACAGCTTGCGTCCCGGTTTGTAGATATCAAGCAAACGAATTGCTTCTGCTTCCACATGCAGCGCAAGATCAAGATCGCGGTCATGGCCGGCCACCTCTTCTGCTTTTTGTCTCAAAGCTTCTGCCCGCGGGTCCTTCGTCTTGTACACCCTGTGGCCGAATCCCATCAGGCGCTCTCCATTTTCGAGTTTTTCCTTCAGATATGCTTCAGCATGTTCTTTTTCTCCAATGTCTTCAAGCATTTTTGTCACCGCAGAAGGGGCGCCTCCGTGGAGCGGGCCTTTCATCGTGCCAAGAGCGGCAGTAACGGCTGACACTAAATCACTCTCTGTAGATAATGTGACACGTGCCGAAAAAGTGGATGCGTTCATGCCGTGCTCCATGGCCAGAATCATATATGTTTCAAGCGCTTTCTTTTTTGCCTTTGAAGGCTGTTCACCTGTGAGCATATAATAGTAGTTTTCGACATGTCCGTACTCGGAAGATGGTGCAATGGCTTGTTCACCGCGCGCCCATCGTTTTCTATACGCAATAATGGAAGGCGTGATGGCAATCAGCTGGATAGCTTCTTCTATTCTAGGATAGAACGTGTACGTATTTTCCCCCAGTGCTGAAACAACCGTCCGCAGCACCGACATGTCGTCCATGTTGTTTGGCAGTGATTGAATCAAACGCTCGATGTGTTCCGGCAGATGCCGCACAGCAGCCAGCTGATCTTCAAATGTCTGTAATTCTTCCGATACAGGAAGCTTTCCAAATAAGATCAAATAAGCGGCTTCTTCAAAGCTGTGATTGAGTGCGATGTCTCTGGCATGATGGCCTCTGTAAATCAGGCGGCCTTTTTCACCGTCAATATGGCTGATCGCTGTTTCCACACATGTAATTCCCTTTAATCCGTAATGTACCATTTGTATTCCCCCTATCCTTTTCTGTTATTATAGTAAATATAATATTTAAAAAATATTGAATATTTTAAAGGGAATTAATTAAAAATATTAATCAGAGGGAGAATAGAAATGGATTTCAAATGGCTTCACACCTTTGTAACCGCTGCGAAATATGAAAACTTCCGGAAAACGGCGGAAACGCTTTTTTTATCTCAGCCCACTGTAACCGTACATATCAAGCAATTAGAAAAAGAAATCAGCTGCAAACTGTTCGAACGAAAGGGCAGGCAGATCCAGCTGACTGATGAAGGCAGGGCTTATTTGCCGTATGCGCTCAGGCTGCTTGATGATTACGAAAACAGCATGGCAGAGCTTCACAGAGTGAGACAAGGCTACTCTCAAACCTTGCGGCTCGCGGTTTCTCCCCTTATCGCAGATACTGTGCTTCCATCTGTCATGAAGCGATACACAGCAATAAATACAGAAACAGAAATCGCAGTTACGATTTTTGAGTCGGCGGAAATCGCGTCGCTGATTAAAGCCGGGGAAGCAGATATTGGACTGAGCTGTTTGAAGGTACAGTCCTCCTCTTTAACCTGCCACTGCTTATATCAAGATCCTGTCGTCCTTGTCGCTCCGCCTGATCAGCGTTTTATGGCAGACAAAGAAATTGATGCCAAAGAGCTGCTTGAGCAATACCTGCTTTTGACCCACAATCATCCTGATTACTGGGACGACTTGCTCCGTCAAGTCAGAGTGACATTTCCATTTGTGAGAACAATGAAAGTCACTCAAACACATATAACGAAACGGTTTATCAAGGAAGGACTCGGAGTTTCATTTCTGCCCTTATCTACAGTAAATCGTGAATTAGCAGAAAAACAGATGATCAAAATCCCTTATCAATCTGTTTCTCTGCCCTATGCCGGCGCTTATGCAATCGCCCTCTATGAAAATAAGAAAGAAAAAAAATTCTTGGATTTTTTATCACATTTTCATTTTTAGAAGCAACCAAAGCGAATGTGCTCCGTCTAATGAAAAAAACCCGTTCCTATGAACGGGTTTCCTTTAACATTAGAATCTTTTCGCTCCAAGGTAGCGAGGCTTCCAGTAGCTGTTGTCCAGACTGCTGATTTGAACACCATTAGATCCTGCATGAACGAATTTGTTGTTACCAACATAAACCCCCATGTGAGAAGGGCCTGATTTATATGTTGTGAAGAAGACAAAATCACCGACAGACGGGCTGGAAATGCTCTTCATAGAACTCCAGTATCCCGCAGTGCTTGTTCTGCTCACACTTGTTTGTTTATTCAGCACGTACCAGATAAATCCGCTGCAGTCAAAGCCGGAAGTCGTTGTTCCGCCCCACTTGTATGGCGTTCCGATTAACGCCTTTGCATCAGAAACCAGCTTGCTCACATTAAGTGATGTAGTAGATGATGCTTTGCTGCTTGAAGATGATGAGCCGGAAGAAACAGTTTTTGAGCTTGTGCTTGTTCCTTTCACTTTCAACACTTGGTTGACATAGATCATATCTGATTTTAAGCCGTTCAAGCTTTTTATATGACTAACTGTCGTGCCGTATTGCTTTGCGATTTTAGACAGACTGTCCCCGCGTTTCACTTTATAAGTGGAAGTGGACTTGGAAGACGTTGATACCTTCGATGGACTAGAGCTGCTTGAGCTTGTTGAACCTTTCAGTTTCAGGACTTGTCCGATACGAAGCAAGTCTGACTTTAATCCATTCATTTGTTTCAGTTCACTGACTGTCATGCCATATGTTTTCGAAATTTTCCAAAGGCTGTCCCCGCTCTTTACTTTGTATGTAGAAGATGAAGAACTGGAAGAACTGCTGCTTTTTGAACTTGACGTTTTACCGTTAATCGATAAAGTCTGCCCCACATAAATCGTGTCTGAACGTAGGCTGTTCTCTGATTTAATCTTACTGATGGTTGTATCGTATTTTCTCGAAATTCCCCATAACGTGTCGCCTTTTTTCACCTGGATGCTTTGTGCAGATGCCGCTCCTGCAAATAATGTCGATCCTAGAACCACTGCTGTCGTAGCTGTAACGATTTGCTTTTTCATATTTTCCTCCCCAAATAATTATATCTATATATGTATCTCTTTTTTAAATTAATCTTATTGCTTTCTATTATAAGGATAGACTCCCAACAGAAATAGTCTTGACTTCATATGACAAATTACTTAATTATTCGTTTTTAAAAAAAGTTTTTAAGGGTATAAAATATTTCATTTTTATTTCAAAGGTGACAAAAAACGCGAACTTTTGTCATGTTCATTAGGCTATTGTTCACGATGGAGGAAATTAGTGGGAATATATGAGGAGTAACTCACATGCGGAAGAGTGAGACATAAAGAAGATTCGAGGAAAGCTGCGGTTATTCGCAGTTTTTTTATTTAAATAAACTTATCACGCAAGAACAAAGAGGTAAAGATTTTTCAGAAAAACGAATGGTTTAAATGAAAAAAGGCAAGATAACGAAACAGCAGTTTTCATTTCCTTACAATGCTTTACTTCATGTTTACACGATGAATAACCATATTAAACAAAATTCCCCTAACGTGACAAATAGAATACATAAAAGGGAGGCATGTAAAAAATGAGTTTGTTTCAGAGTATGAAATCTAAAGTGCTGCCAATCGCAGCTGTTTCTGTGCTTACAGCCGGAATATTCGCCGGGGCAGAACTGCAGCAGACCGAAAAAGCAAGTGCTAAAAAACAAGACAAAGATGAGATCAGAAATGTCATTGTGATGATCGGTGACGGCATGGGAACACCTTACTTAAACGCCTACAGATCCATGAAAAATAACGGGGAAACACCAAATAACCCGAAGCTGACCGAATTTGACCGTAACCTGACAGGCATGATGATGACGCATCCGGATGATCCGGACCATAACATTACAGATTCAGCAGCCGCTGGAACAGCATTAGCGACAGGCGTAAAGACTTATAACAATGCCATTGGCGTCGATAAAAACGGAAAAAAAGTGAAATCTGTGCTTGAAGAAGCCAAACAGCAAGGAAAGTCGACCGGGCTCGTCGCAACGTCTGAAATGAATCACGCTACACCAGCCGCATACGGCGCCCACAATGAATCACGGAAAAACATGGACCAAATCGCCAACAGCTATATGGATGACAAAATAAAAGGCAAACAAAAAATAGACGTATTGCTTGGCGGCGGAAAATCCTATTTTAATCGCAAGGACAGAAATTTGACGAAGGAATTTAAACAAGCCGGCTATAGCTATGTGACAACAAAACAAGCCCTGAAGAAAAATAAAGATCAGCAGGTGCTCGGGCTTTTCGCAGACGGAGGGCTTGCCAAAGCGCTAGATCGTGACAGCAAAACACCGTCTCTCAAAGACATGACGGTTTCAGCAATCGACCGCCTGAACCAAAATATAAAGGGATTTTTCTTGATGGTCGAAGGCAGCCAAATCGACTGGGCGGCCCATGATAATGATACAGTAGGAGCCATGAGCGAGGTTAAAGACTTTGAAAAAGCCTATAAAGCTGCGATTGATTTTGCGAAAAAAGATAAACATACACTCGTTATCGCAACCGCTGACCATACAACCGGCGGATTTGCGATTGGCGCAAACGGCGAAAAGATTTGGCACGCAGAGCCGATTCTCGCCGCGAAAAAAACACCTGAATTTATGGCAAAAAAAATTAGTGAAGGCAAGCCGGTCAAAGATGTGCTCGCCCGCTATACAAATCTAGAATTCACACCAGAAGAAATCAAAAACGTTGAAGCCGCTGCGCAGGCTGACAAAAGCAAAGGCGCCTACAAAGCCATCATCAAGATGTTTAACACACGATCTAACAGCGGCTGGACGAGTACCGATCATACCGGTGAAAAAGTGCCAGTTTACGCGTACGGCCCCGGAAAAGAAAAATTCCGAGGACTGATGAACAACACCGATCAGGCAAACATTATATTTAAGATTTTGAAAACAGGAAAATAAAGAGGATGCAGAACGCTGCATCCTCTTTTTTTATAAATACCTGCGGTGAACACCTTTTCCGTCGTACGAAAACATGACTTCCTTATCCTCAAGCACAGACTCGATGTGCACACTTCTGCCCCATAGCTGGAATAAGTAAGGGAGCACCTTCTCTACATATTTCAAATCCAGCTCTATGCCCTCATACCAATGCTTAATATAGAGCTCGTTATTTTTCATATAGTCGCCGTCGTTTACTGTCAAATACGGAAACCCGCCGTTTACCCGCATGCTCACGAGCTGGTCGCGCACCGACCTCCACGCTTTATCGACGATTTTATAATCTCTGCCCTGTTTTTGAAACAAATAAAGATCCTCGCGCATGACTAACTCTTTTGTTAAATAATTGCGGATGAAAGAAATATCGGATTCAATTTCCCTGACCTCAAACATTTTCTCCCGGCCCGAGTCAGACTGAACGCCCATTTTCTTCATTTCATCCGTCGGGTTATTGTACCGCTCCTCGATGTCTTCAAAAATTTTCAGCCCTAAATAATAAGGATTGATGCCTGTTTTGGATGGCTGAACAACCCCGGCATTGAGCTTGGCGAACTCGATCGCTTCATCAGAGGTTAAATCAAGCTCCCGTATAATTCGCTGGTGCCAATAGGAAGCCCAGCCTTCATTCATAATCTTTGTCTCCAGCTGAGGCCAGAAATAAAGCATTTCCTCTCTCATCATCGTTAAAATATCACGCTGCCACGGCTCCAGCTCCCGGGAATGCTCCTCGATAAAAAGCAGAATATCCTTTTCCGGCCGCGGCGGGAAAGGTTTTTTCGATTTTTTCATCTGTTTTTTCTGTTTCTTTTCATCCAAAGACCATAAATCATCGTACGGTGTTGCTGCCTCTTCCATTTCATCTTCCTCATCATCCACACTCCATAGGAGCTTCGGACGGACCAATGAAGGGTCGATATGCTCCTGAATCGATAGGATCGCGTCTAAAAAAGCCTCTACTTCCTTTATCCCGTGAACCTGTTCATAATGCTTAATCCGCTCGGCCGTTGCCGCCATGCTTTCCACCATATCGCGCTTCGTGTTTTGGAAACGGCAGTTGTTTTTGAAGAAATCACAGTGGGCGAGAACGTGAGCGACAATCAATTTATTTTGGATCAGTGAGTTGCTGTCCAGCAAAAAAGCGTAGCACGGATCTGAGTTAATGACCAGCTCATAAATCTTGCTTAATCCAAGATCATAATGCAGCTTCATTTTATGAAACTGCTTGCCGAAGCTCCAGTGGCTGAATCTTGTCGGCATCCCGTACGCGCCGAATGTATAAATAATTTCAGCCGGGCAGATTTCATATCTCATCGGGTAGAAATCAAGGCCGAATCCTTTTGCGATTTCGGTAATTTCCTCAATTGCCCGCTGTAATTCCTTCTTCTCCTCCGCGTTCAACCGAATCCCCCCTACTTGGACTTATCTATAATGTATGAGCCCGCCTGGCAAAAGATGATAGCCGCACTTGGGCAAGACAAAATTCACCCAGCACATTCAGCTGTTTGCCGATTTTGCCAATGGGTAATAACACACCATATTACGAAAAAAGGAGCGATACCAATTGAATGTAGCAGACATGCTTTCTTCTTATCTCAGTAAGCTGCCAAACTTAATCATTGCACTACTCGTTTTATTAATCGGATGGGCTATCGCTAAAATCATTGAAAAAGCGGTATACAAAGGGCTCAGAAAAACAAGAATTGACGACAAGCTTTTTGCTGGGAAAAAGCCATCACGCTATTCCTCTGAAAAAGTCATAAGCAAGGTCGTCTATTTTATCGCATTGATTATCGTCTTTATTTTATTCTTTAACATTTTGCACCTGACAACAGTGGCATCACCGTTTGTCAGCATGCTTTCCGCCATTACCGCGGCTATCCCAAGCGTGCTGAAAGCCGGACTCATTCTGCTGTTAGGATGGGCTGCAGCCTCTGTTTTGAGCTACCTCGTCAAAAAAATGGGGATGAAGCTGAACACGAGTGACAAGCTGCGCAAGTGGAATGTGGTCTCTGAAGGAAAAGATATTCATCAGGCAGTCAATGCCGCTTCACAAGTTGTCTTTTATCTCGTGCTGCTTGTTTTCCTGCCGGGGGTCTTATCTTCTTTAAAAATCAGCGGCATCTCAGATCCGTTTACAAATATGATAGAAAGCGTGCTCGCTTTTCTGCCGAAATTATTTGCAGCCGCGCTTATCGTTTTAATTGGCTGGCTTGTAGCCCGTCTTGTTCGTGACATCATTACAAATTTCCTTGCAAGCATCGGAACGGAACGATTCGCCGCACGCATGGGTTTATCTGTTTACTTAAAAGATACAAGCCTTTCTGCGGTCATCGGAACAATCGCTTATGTGCTGATTTTAATACCGGTTGTCATTTCAGCGCTTGATCAGCTGGATGTCGCCGGCATTTCGAAACCGGCTGTCTCTATGCTCAATAGCATTTTGAACATGCTTCCGAACATCATCATTGCCATTGTGCTTGTTTTAGCGGGTATATGGGCAGGAAAATGGGTGAACAGCATGGTGTCCCGACTGCTCCATCGCGCAGGCTTTGATTCTATGTTAGGAAAAATGGGCATGGGAACGGGAACATCTGCAAAGCTGTCCCTGTCTCAAATTGTCGGTATGATTGCGCAAATCATTGTCATCCTGCTGTTCACAGCCGAGGCCCTGCAAATTGTTCAGCTCCATTTCCTCGTAGAGATTGCAACTGGCATTATCGCATATCTGCCGAATGTCCTTGTCGCCGTATTCATTCTTGGAATCGGCCTCTACGCTGGAGAATTGGTGCGAAAAGTGCTTTCGAGCATCATTAAAGGTCAAGAATTCAAGTCTCTGGCAGCGATTTCCAAATATACAATTATCGCACTTGCTTTCTTTATGGCCTTGGATCAGCTTGGTGTCGCTGACACGATCGTCAATTCCGCGTTCATCATCGTGCTTAGCGGCTTCTCCCTCGCTTTCGGTTTATCCTTCGGCCTTGGCGGAAAGGATTTTGCATCACGTTATCTGTCTGCATTTGAACGCAAAATGCAAAACACTGAAATCGATAAAAACGGCAAAAACCAAAATCCGCCGCATAACATGTAAACCAAAAACGTGCGCCCAAACTGGGTGCACGTTTGTTTAAATTCCTTTTTTTTCATTCTTCAATCGATTATGATAAGATATAGAAAATGTCTTATGCCGAGGTCTTATTATGAAATTAACGAATTATACAGATTATTCATTAAGAGTGCTGATTTTTCTGGCGGCAGAACGTCCGGGAGAACTTTCAAACATAAAACAGATTGCCGAAACGTATTCTATTTCAAAAAACCACCTCATGAAAGTCATCTACAGGCTCGGCCAGCTCGGCTACGTAGAAACGATACGCGGACGAGGCGGCGGCATACGATTAGGCATGGCCCCTGAAGACATCAATATCGGTGAGGTTGTCAGAAACACGGAAGACGATTTTAATATTGTTGAGTGTTTTGATGCGAACAAGAATCTCTGCGTCATTTCTCCGGTGTGCGGCCTGAAGCATGTGTTAAATGAAGCGCTTATGGCCTATCTTGCGGTTTTAGACAACTATACACTGCGCGACCTTGTCAAAAACAAGGAAGATATCATGAAGCTTTTAAGAATGAAGGAATAATATAGATTCCTTCTTTTTTTATGTCCTTTTTCCCCCTTTTTGATAAGAAAATTGGGCTGTTTTTTAAAAAAGGCAAAACGATAAGACGAAGCTGCCGATATAAAAAAGAAATAGCAAATTCAAATCAGTGGGGGAAAAAGGAGAGCTCAGATGAAAAAGAAATTAGCAGCAGGGCTGACAGCTTCTGCGATTGTCAGCACAACCTTAGCAGTCACACCAGCTGAAGCAGCAACGATTAAGGTCAAAAGTGGAGATTCTTTATGGAAACTGGCCCAAAACTACAATACAAGCGTGGCAGCCATCACATCCGCCAACCATCTTTCGACTACCGTTCTGTCGATCGGCCAGACGCTTACCATTCCAGGCAGCAATTCCGGAACTTCATCTACTTCAAGCTCAACAACCAAAAAGAGCGGAAGTTCTGTTTACACAGTGAAAAGCGGTGATTCACTTTGGCTGATCGCAAATGAGTATAAAATGACGGTGCAGGAACTAAAAAAATTAAACGGACTCAGCAGCGATATGATTCGTGCAGGGCAGAAATTAAAGGTGTCCGGCACGGTTTCTTCAAGCTCCAG
The DNA here is from genome assembly GCF_000815295.1 of Bacillus sp. MSP13. NCBI lineage: Bacteria > Bacillati > Bacillota > Bacilli > Caryophanales > Bacillaceae > Bacillus > Bacillus sp. MSP13. The sequence goes on along the minus strand of NZ_JXAQ01000002.1, from coordinate 57,881 downwards.
TTCTAGTTCCAGTACAAAGAGCAGTTCCACAAAGAGCTCTAGCTCTTCATCTTCTGCCGGAACATACAAGGTGCAGCTTGGCGATTCGCTTTGGAAAATCGCAAACAAAGTCAACATGTCCATCGCCGAACTAAAGGTCTTGAACCACTTAAAATCAGATACCATTTATGTGAATCAAGTGTTGAAAACAAAATCAAGCGGCTCTGATACGTCTTCCAAAGACACTTCATCTCATTCGAGCCAACCTTCAGCAACAAAGACTTATACTGTAAAAAGCGGAGATTCACTTTGGAAAATTGCAAACAACTATAACCTGACTGTACAGCAAATTCGAAACAGCAACAGCCTGAAATCCGATACGCTATACGTCGGACAAGTGCTGAAGCTGACAGGTAAAGCATCTTCAGGCGTTTCCACACCGTCATCGTCTTCTTCGTCAAATGCAAGCTCTGGCACGGCGACAACTACATACACGGTGAAAAGCGGCGACTCTTTATGGGTGATTGCCCAAAAGTTTAACGTAACAGCGCAGCAAATTCGAGAAAAAAACAATCTAAAAACGGATGTCTTGCAGGTTGGCCAAAAGCTGGTCATTAACGGGAAAGCTTCCCACTCTTCCTCATCCGGTTCTTCAAACACGTCCAGCTCAACAAGCGCGAAGATTAATACAATGATCGCCGCCGCTAAAGAACAGCTTGGCGTTCCGTATCGCTGGGGAGGCACGACACCAGCCGGATTCGACTGCAGCGGTTTCATTTACTATGCACTGAACAAAGTCACATCCGTATCAAGATTAACGGCAGCCGGATATTGGAATACAATGAAGCCTGTCAGCCAGCCTGCTGTCGGAGACTTCGTGTTCTTTTCAACATATAAAGCCGGCCCTTCTCATATCGGAATTTATCTCGGTAACGGGGAATTCATTAACGCCAATGATTCTGGAGTTGTCATTTCCAATATGAACAACTCTTACTGGAAACAGCGCTATCTCGGTGCAAAACGATATTTCTAAAGCAGAAACTGTATGGCCTTAGCGGCTGTACAGTTTTTTGATTAGAGCCGGAAAACGTTAATGCTGATCATATGTTTTGTCACCGGATGAAAATAGACTTCGGCCCGAACAGAAAAGGTGTCGTCATTCTGTCTGACCGTCACCCGAAAGACATCTTTTGTTTGCTGATCATTCACCTCAGTCCGCCCCATATAAGCGTAATCAGAAAATGAAGCATGCTTATATTCATCCTGAATTCTGCTCCAGGCGAGCTGTTCCCACTTTTGAACAGATTCGTTTGTGTCCGCTGATTGCCCTTTTGCAGCCATTGATACAATGATCAATCCGCAAAAAAGCAGCGCAATGGAATACGGCAGAGATTTCATATTTTCAGTCTCCTGTGCCTAGATTACGTTCTCTCATAGGTTTTCCAAAAGCAATGGCTTAATTCAGGCATTTTGATTTTATGTCTCCCTCTTATTGCTACCCTGTACTGCCGCAGACGCCAAGTTTTGCAACGTCAATAACATGGGATGCGGCATAAACTAATCATGAACTTCTCACACAAGAAAGGAGAAGCGATTCATGGATTATGCCGATTACGATAAAGCGCTGTATTACACCCACCGTTCTCAATGGGATAATTTGTTAATTTTAATGGTGCGTACAGAGGATGATTTGTTATCAAAACGAATCGAGCATTTTCTGCACGCTTATCATTTTGAACAGGATTACGCCGTCCTGGAAAAGATGCTGTATTCCCTTCTCCGTTATATTGATCATGCCACAGAGCTGACATACGAAGACCAATTAGCCTTGCTCACATAAACAAATCCCGGCGTTTAAACGCCGGGATTTCCTTTTGCAAACATGCTAAGTTCTTGGATGAGCTCTTTTATGATGTTCATTATAGGTTCCGTCAATGCAGCCTTTTCAATATCAATGTCCACCGGATCAACCACAAGCTGCTTCGGAATCACATTGGCGTAAACACCCCGCATCACAGTTCGCATATTGTTCAGGGCGTTAATGCCGCCTTTTCCGCCTCCCGCCACTGCTAATAAAGCAACAGGCTTATATTTGAATTGTTCGCTGCTAAGAAAATCCAACGCATTTTTTAAAGAACCGCTCATTCCGCTGTGATATTCAGGCGATAATAAGACAATCGCGTCCGCTTGGGCAACCCGCCGCTTTAGCTCCTGTACCTGTAAATGTTCTAATTGCTCCGCTTCACCGTTAAAAATCGGCAATATAAACCCGCTTAGATCTATCAGGTCCGTGTGATACAGCTTAGAAATACAAAATGCGGTTATTCTTGTTCTGCCATATTTTCTGGGTGAGCCATTTATCACTAACATGTTCATGTCACGATCTCTCCATTCAGGTTATATTTCACTGCGAAAAGCGCTGCTTGCGTGCGGTCGGCCACTTCAAGTTTTGCTAAAAGATTCGACACATGGGTTTTCACTGTTTTTTCTGAAATAAACAAGGCTGCCGCGATTTCTTTATTGCATTTCCCGTTCGCAATTTCGTTCAGAACGTCCTTTTCCCTGCGTGTCAATTGATAAAATTTTTCTTTTGCCGGATCATGCTGATTTCTCATATGTGTCAACACATGGGGCATAATAGCTGAAGAAAGCTTGTATTGGCCGGCATGCACTTGCCTTAGTGTTTTCAACAATTCCTCGGGCTCTGTATCCTTTAATTGATATGCCTTCGCTCCCGCCTGAAGCGCGGGGATGACGTGATCCTGATCGGAGTAGCTCGTCAGCACAATGATATTGATCCCCGGAAATTGCTGCACTGCTTTTTTTATGGCTTGTATCCCATCCATTTCGGGCATGGACAGATCCATCAGCACAAGGTCGGGTTTTGTTTCCTCAATGACACGAAGTCCTTCTGTTCCGGTTGCAGCCTCGCCAACAACTTCAATATCACCCTGGGTGGCAAAGAAAAAACGAAGCCCCTTTCTGACAACATGATGATCATCTGCAATTACAATTTTCATTGCTTAGCCCTTCCTTTCTGATCGGTTAGCGGAAGCCTGACAGACACCTTTGTCCCCGCTTGAAGGTCTGACTGAATCAAAAATGCCGCGCCCGCTTGTTCCGCCCGTTCTTTCATTCCCTTAATGCCAAATGAAGGCAGACCGGTATGCGCTTCATAGCGAAACCCTGCCCCGTGATCGGTTATATCCAGCTCTGCCTGGCACGAAGAAGCAGTCAGGCTAATATACGCCGTATCAGTTCCGGCGTGCTTTTTACAGTTATTTAAAGCTTCCTGTACGATGCGCCACAGCATATGCTCCTGCTCATCAGTAAGAACCGGACAGCCTTTTTGTGTAAACATGACATTTAAACCGATGAGCTCGCCATAGCTTTTAATGGCTTCAGACAGCCCTTTTTCCAATCCTCCGGGGCGGAGCTGCCAAATTAACGCTTTCATTTCTGCTAGCGCGTCCTGTGATAGGTTTTGAATAAAATCAATCATCTGCTGCAAATCTTCATTTTTTGTTAGCGTCTTTGCCGCTTTGGCTGTTAAACTGACGGAAAACAGCATTTGATTGACAGAATCGTGCAGTTCCTGAGCGAGGCGGTTGCGCTCCATTAACAGAGCATTTTTTTGTTTATATTCAGAAAGCTTCATGCGCTGAATCGCCGTTCCGATCTGATAGGCGACAGACTCGAGCAAATGCAGCTCTCCTTCATCAAACATGGTTTTTCCGGCCGCCGCTACATTTAACAATCCGAATCTCCTGTCTCCGTCTTCTAAAGGCACCGTTGCATGATGCGTAATCCCTTCTGTGTCAAAACAGTGGAGCTCTTTGGCTGACTCTATGCGTTTGCAGTTCATAATATTCGCCGCCCTTCTGAGCCCGCCTGTATTGAATTTCGTCAGGCAGTAGCACTCGCCTTCGCACATCAGAACTTTTTCCTTGCGGCTTAAAGCCGGGGGCAGATAGGCGTCAGCCGCTAACGTATATGAACCGTCTTCTTCGATTAGAAAAATCCAGCCGGATTGAAGGTTCGTGAGACTCAGCAATTCTTTTAAAACCTCATCCAGTGTCGCTTTGACATCGTGCCCTTGGTTTAAGGTTTCGGCAATCGTTTTCAGCGTTTTTAATTTTTCCATCCTCGTTTTGGTCACGTCTCTCACTCCGGCATTGGTCTTGTTATTTAAGATTATACCAGTTTATGTCATTCGTTACTTCGCCTGGGGGATGATTTTCTTTCAGACTTTTGGATGAAAAAAAGCCGGATCATATACAATGATCCAGCTTTCCTTATACTATTTAGCTGTAGCCTCTACAATGTCGTCTACCGTCTTCATGACATCGTCAGAAAGAGCGGCAAGACGGTTTTCACTGTCTTCTAAAGATGTTCCTTTTACGGCGAAATAGAATTTGACCTTCGGCTCGGTTCCGGAAGGACGAAGACAGAACCAAGACCCGTCTTCCAGGAAGTATTTCAGTACGTTCGATGTTGGCAAGTCAATCGCTTCTTCTTTGTTTTCCGCCAGAAGCATCCGTTTGCTTACAGCGTAATCTTCGGCTGTCACAACCTGTTTGCCAGCCATCGTTTTCGGCGGGTTTTGCCTGAAGGATGCAAGGATCGCTTCAATTTGCTCTGCTCCCTGTTTTCCTTTCAGCGTCAGGGATTTCAGCCCTTCACGATAAAAACCGTATTCGTTAAAGAGATTGATGAGCGCTTCATATAACGACATCCCTTGTTTTTTATAGAATGCGCAAACCTCAACTGCCAAAAGCGCCGCTTGAATGGCGTCCTTGTCACGGGCAAAATCGCCGATTAAGTAACCATAGCTCTCTTCATAACCGAATTGGAACGTGTACTGGCCTGATGACTCGTATTCCTTAATCTTTTCACCGATAAACTTGAAGCCTGTGAGCGTATCAATCGTATCAAGACCGAATGAAGAAGCGACCGCGCGCCCAATTTCACTTGTGACAATTGTTTTGAGGACAACGCCGTTTGAAGGCAGGGTGCCTTGTTTTTTCTTTTCAGAAAGCAGGTAATGAAGCAGCAGCGCTCCGGTTTGGTTGCCTGTCAGCACTGTATATTTGCCTTGATCGTTTTTCACCGCGATGCCGAGGCGGTCAGCGTCAGGGTCTGTCGCGATGAGAATATCTGCGTTCCGCTCTTCCCCGAGTGTAATGGCATATTCGAAAGCCGCATGCTCTTCCGGATTTGGAGAGGTAACAGTAGAGAAGTCTGCATCGGGCAGCTCCTGTTCTTTGACAACCGCTACATTGGTGTAGCCGAGTGCATCAAGACCTCGTCTGACAGGCTTATTGGCTGTTCCATGCAGCGGTGTGAAAACAACATTTACATCAACTTCTCCGGATAATTTAGGATGGACGGAAATAGAAGCCAGTTTTTCTGTATAGACTTTATCAATATCTTCACCGATGATCTTGATTAAGCCCTTTTCATTTAACGTATTTTCATCGTCGACTGTGATTGTCAGCTCATTTTCAATCGCGTTTACCTGCTCAATGACGATGTCCGCTTCCTTTGGAGGCAGCTGGCCGCCATCATCTCCGTATACTTTGTAGCCGTTATATTCAGGCGGGTTATGGCTTGCCGTCACCACAATCCCTCCGCAGGCATTCAGCTGTCTGACAGCGAATGACAGCTCCGGCGTCGGGCGAAGCTCATCAAAGACGTATGTTTGGATGCCTTGTGTCGCAAGTGTTTTTGCCGCTTCCATCGCAAACTCCGGCGATTTATGGCGGGAATCATAAGCAATGACAACGCCCCGTTTTTTCGCTTCCTCACCTTGCTGGGAGATGTATGCCGCAAACCCGGCTGACGCTTTGCGCACAGTGTAAATATTCATCCGATTTGTTCCGGCCCCAATTTCTCCGCGCATCCCGCCAGTGCCGAATTCAAGGTTTTTATAGAAACAGTCTTCAAGAGCCTGTTCATTCCCTTCTAATTCAGTGAGGCGATCCTTTAGCTCCGGATCTAAATGTTCTGTCTGTTTCCAGCGTTCATAGCTCTTTCTCCAAGTCATATTCGTCCTCCTATGTATTAGCTTATGCCGTTATTTTAATATGAAGCGAGTGCCTCTGTCACTTGAAATCCTTGGATTCGGCGCTTTCGGCCTTAAACAGAAATAACGGGCTGAGAGACAGCCCGTTATGATTTATCGTTCGAGCGGCACAACCGCATCGTGTAAAAGCTTGTTGAGGTTTTCTGTATGTTTGTTTTTCGTCTGCTCATCCCATTGGAAACGCTCGCTCATAAAATCAATAACGGCATCTTTATAGGTTTTTACCCAATTGATATCAAAAAATAAACGTCCCGTTCTGCGGACAAAGAAGTCAGCAGGTGTTGCGGCCAACTCTTCTTCTATACTGTATTCTGCCTCAGCAAGAATATGAACCGGAATGTGGCGTTTCGCCGCCTCATCTTTCAGCGGTTCCACTCGGTTAAAGACTCGTTCTACGTTGGAGCCGTATCTGATCGCCAGCTGTTTTGCGTCTTTTTCTGATAAGCCGGCTGCGATTCCTTCTTTTGTTTTCGTCGTCACGAAGGACAGGAGATTTTTTGAACCGCCGACGTGTCCGCCTGAAATTGGCATGTTTTTTGTTTTACATGGACCAAAGTCCGTTTCGCCTTCTTCTTTCAAACGATCATTCACAAGATCGACGATATGCTCCGCCATTTTTCTGTATCCGGTCAGTTTCCCGCCGGCAATGGTGATTAAACCTGAGTCAGATGTCCAAATCTCGTCTTTCCGTGAAATTTCAGAAGGGTCTTTGCCTTCTTCATGAATCAGTGGACGCAGCCCCGCCCAGCTGGATTCAATGTCATTCGCAGTGATATTCAGCTCCGGGAACATGTAATGAATTGAATTGATGACGTAATCGCGATCCTCCGTTGTCATTCGCGGATGCTCCAGCGCCTCTTTGTAAACGGTGTCTGTCGTTCCCACGTATGTTTTGCCTTCACGAGGGATCGCAAATACCATACGTCCGTCAGGCGTATCGAAGTATACCGCCTGTTTCAGCGGAAAGACAGACTGGTCAAATACAAGGTGAATGCCTTTTGTATGCTGCAAATGCTTTCCGTTATTCGAATGGTCTTTTTCTCTGAGCTGATCGACCCAAGGGCCTGTCGCATTGACAATTTTTTTGGCGTACACTTTATATTCTTTCTCTGTCAGCACATCTTCAATTAATACACCGACTGCTTTGCCTTTTTCGTAAAGAAGCTCCTTCACCTTGGAATAATTCACAGGCTCTGCCCCGAATTTTACCGCTTCCTTCATGACTTCGATTGTCAGTCTCGCATCGTCCGTACGGTATTCCACATAATACCCGCCGCCTTTTAAGCCGTCTTTTTTCACCAATGGCTCTTTTTGCAGCGTTTCCTTTGCAGAAAGCATGCTTCTTCGTTCTGACTTTTTCACACCTGCTAAGAAGTCATACACTCTTAAACCGATAGAAGTTGTGAATGAGCCGAATGTGCCGCCTTTATGAAACGGAAGCAGCATCCATTCCGGTGTCGTGACGTGCGGGCCGTTTTCATAAACAATCGCCCGTTCTTTCCCGACCTCGGCCACCATTTTCACTTCAAATTGTTTTAAATAGCGCAAGCCGCCATGAACAAGCTTCGTTGACCGGCTTGATGTTCCCGCCGCGAAATCCTGCATTTCGCTGAGCGCGACCTTCATTCCCCTTGATGCCGCGTCAAGAGCCGTTCCCGCTCCTGTAATTCCTCCGCCGATAATAAATAAATCGTATGTTTGTTTCGTCATGTCTGTCAGCATGCGATCTCTTTCAAGACTAGAAAATTGATGTTTCATTATTGCTCCTCCTTGTTGTCACGGTGTGTAAATAGAAAAAGAGACCACAACAGCCAAAGTGCATACGTACACTTTGGTGCTGTGGTCTCTCCTCATCTCAGGACCGTTCTTATTAACTTGTCATCAGTATATCATACTCTCATTCTATTTAAAAGCCATAGCTGCTTTCACGGCTTTTTGCCAGCCTTTATACAGCTCATTTCGTTTTTCTTCTTCACAGTCAGGTTCAAACCGTTTATCCAGATTCCACTGGTTCGCGATTTCAGAACGGTCCTTCCAGAATCCCACAGCAATACCTGCCAAATAAGCCGCGCCAAGTGCAGTTGTTTCATTAATTTCCGGTCGTTCCACAGGAACATTCAGAATATCTCCTTGGAACTGCATCAGGAAATTATTTTTTACAGCTCCTCCATCTACACGAAGCGTCTTTAATGAAATGTTTGAATCAGCTTCCATTGCGTCAAGCACATCTTTTGTCTGATAAGCCAACGCCTCCAAGGTCGCACGGATAAAATGTTCTTTTGTTGTGCCTCTTGTCAGTCCGAAAACCGAACCGCGCACATCGCTGTCCCAGTAAGGTGTTCCCAATCCGACAAATGCGGGAACAACGTATACACCGTCGGTTGAATCCACTTTCTCCGCGTAAGATTCACTTAATGAGGAGTCCTGGAACATTCTCAATCCGTCTCTGAGCCATTGGATGGCGGAGCCTGCGACAAAAATACTTCCTTCTAAAGCATATTCAACTTTTCCATCAATGCCCCATGCAATTGTCGTCAAAAGCCCGTGTTCGGACTTAATTGCTTTTTCCCCTGTATTCATCAGCATGAAACATCCTGTGCCGTACGTGTTTTTCCCCATGCCTTCTTCAAAGCACGCCTGGCCGAACAGTGCGGATTGCTGGTCGCCTGCCGCTCCCGCAATCGGGATGTTTTTTCCGAAGAAGTGATAATCAACAGTTTCCGCGTACACATGGGAGGACGGCTTCACTTCAGGAAGCATGGATTTCGGTATGTCGAGAATATCTAGCAGCTCATCATCCCATTTCAAGTCGTAAATATTAAACATAAGCGTTCTGGACGCATTGGAGTAATCGGTCACATGCGCTTTTCCGCCGGACATTTTCCAAATGAGCCATGTATCAATCGTTCCAAACAGCAGCTCGCCTTTTTCCGCCTTTTCTCTCGCGCCTTCCACATTGTCTAAAATCCATTTTACCTTCGTGCCGGAGAAATACGGATCGATTAAAAGCCCCGTTTTTTCTCTGAACACATCTTGATATCCTTTTTCACGAAGCTCCTCACAAACACCGGACGTCTGTCTGGACTGCCAAACAATCGCATGATAGATAGGCTTTCCTGTATCCTTATCCCACACAACCGCCGTTTCGCGCTGGTTTGTAATACCGATGCCGGCAATTTGAGAAGCGCTGATTCCTGACTCAGAAATCACTGATGCGATAACAGCGAGAACAGAGCCCCAAATTTCATTCGCGTTATGCTCAACCCAGCCTGGGTGCGGGAAGTATTGTGTAAATTCCTTTTGAGCGGAGTGAACGATTTTTCCTTCTTTATTAAACAGGATCGCTCTTGAACTTGTCGTCCCTTGATCTAAGGATAAAATGTAAGTTTCCATAAGATGTCTCCCCTTTGATTAAATATATTTTGAATTTGATAATGTTTTAGCTGAATGTGTTTTCGTATAGCCATAGAGCCCTAACAATACCACAACCAATATAACGCTTACAATCCAGAAACTGCTTGTGATATGCCCTTTAAATGCGGCGTTGTAAAATACGCCCCCAAACGAACCGCCTAAGATCGGACCGACTACCGGTATCCAGGCGTATTTCCAGTTTGATGATCCCTTCCCCGGTATCGGAAGAAAAGCGTGGACAATCCGCGGACCTAAGTCGCGGGCCGGATTAATCGCATAGCCGGTGGTGCCCCCCAGAGAAATACCGATCGCCACAATGAGAAAACCGACGATTAAAGGGTTAAGCCCTTCTGTAAATTGATTTGCCCCAATGGACAAGATGCCAAGCACAAGAACAAATGTCCCGATCACTTCACTTAAAACGTTTGAAAATGTGTGCGGAATGCTGGGTCCGGTTGAGAAGACACCCAGCTTGGCAGCGGGATCATCCGTTGCCTTCCAATGTGGAAGGTAATGCAGATAGATAATCACCGCACCGATGATCGCTCCGATCATTTGCGCCATAATATAAACCGGAACCTCTTTCCACGGAAAATCCCCGACAAATGCAAGCGCTATCGTTAGCGCTGGATTCAAGTGAGCTCCGCTGATGCCGCCAACCGCATAAGCCCCCATGGCAACACCCAATCCCCATCCGAATACAATAACAATCCAGCCAGACTGGAATGAAAGCGATTTCTTTAAATTGACACCCGCACAAACACCTGCCCCAAAAATGATCAGCAGCATCGTACCGATGACTTCTCCCCAAAATGCTGTCATAGCACATTCCTCCTAAAGTCACGATTAACAGTATGATAGAGAAGAAGAGAATAAAAAAAACCACAACAAACCGCTTTACTGGTGCATAGACATGTACCGTAAAGAGCTGCTGTGGTCTCCGAGTTCTCCATCACAATGTATTAACCTAGTGCAATTGTATCAGTGGATGTAAGCGGTGTCAATCACTTTCCGTCAAAAAGTTTTCATATTTCTTCCATAATTTGGTGTTTGATGTTGTGACGGCCACAGCCCCCGCTTTCAAGGCCCGTTCCACATCCTCTTCCGTGCGGATGAAACCGCCGGCAAAAATAGGAATCCCCGTTTTCTCTTTTATTTCTTGGATGAGTGACGGAACGATGCCTGGCAGCACTTCAATGAAGTCAGGTTTATGCTTGCCGACAAATTCCATGCTTTTCTCCATCGCGCTTGTATCAAGCAGAAATAAGCGCTGAATCGCATAAATCTTCTTTTGCTTCGCTTTGGCAATCACGTTCGATCTTGTGGAAATAATCCCGGCGGGCTTAATGTCCTGGCAAATAAACTCCGCTCCGTATTCGTCATGCTTGATTCCTTGAATAAGATCGACGTGCACCATCATGTTCTTTCCGTGCTTTTGTGCCTCTCTGATCACGCCCTTCAGCTGGCCGAGATGAATATCAAGAATAACACCGTAGGAAAATGAACTGTTCAAAAACTCATCAAATTGCTTCATATTGCGAATAGCCGGTAAAATTGGCTGGTTGTGAAAACTCATCGTGTGCTCCTTTAATCATTCACTTTTATGTTAAATCGTCTGAAAACTATCTTTCACCGTTTTCACGATAAAGGAAAGGTCCTCTTCTGTCAGGCAAAATGGCGGCGCGATCTGGATGACGTTGTTGTAGCCGGCGACTGTATCGCCGTTTTTGCCGATGATCAGCCCTTTTTCTTTACACGCCGCAACCACTTGGTTTACCTTATCTGCGTCAGCCGGTTCTTTTGTCAATTGATCTTTGACAAGCTCAATTCCGATCAGCAGCCCTTTTCCTCTCACATCTCCGACTGCCGGGTGTTCTCTCAAGGCTTGAAGCTCACCCAAAAGCGTTGCTCCAAGATCGCGGGATCGCTGAATCAGCTGTTCGTCCTCCATGATTTGCATGTTTTTCAACGCCAAAGCACAGGCAGCCGGGCTTCCGCCGAACGTGTTCACATGGCGAAAACGGTCGTAAGGCGCTTCCCCCTGATACGCTTCGAAAATGTCCCGTTTAACAGCAGTTGCTGACAATGGCAAATACGCACTGGTGATTCCCTTTGCCATCGTAATGATATCAGGCTTCACGCCGTAATGCATAAACCCGAACGGCTCGCCTGTCCGTCCGAACCCGCAGATGACTTCATCGCAAATCAATAGAGCGCCGTGGCGGCGGCAAATGTCCTCCACCTTTTTCATATAACCGTCCGGCGGCATTAAGATGCCTCCTCCTGTAATGATGGGCTCCATGATGACCCCGGCAATCGTTTCGCTTAACTCCCATGTCATGATGCGGTCAATTTCATTTGCGCTTTCAAGCGTGTCGGCATCCTCCGGGTTCCGGTATACATCTGGCGGAGCTGCATGCAGGAACCCTTGGCTTAATGGCTCATATTTATATTTCCGCTGCGCCTGTCCGGTAGCTGAGAGCGCTCCCAATGTGTTGCCGTGGTATGCCCTGTATCTTGAGATGAATTTATAACGGCTGTGGCCGCCGTTTTGCAGATGGTACTGGCGGGCGATTTTAAAAGCAGTTTCGTTTGCTTCAGATCCGCTGTTGGAGAAAAAGATGACATAATCGCCGCCAAGCCATTCATTCAGCTTTTCCGCCAGTTGAATCGCCGGCGCGTGACTTTGTGTTAACGGGTAATAAGGCAGCTCCTTTAGTTGTTCATAGGCAGCCTCAGCAAGCTCCTTTCTGCCATAACCTATATTGACGCACCACAAACCGGACATCGCATCCAAATAGCGGCGTCCGTCTATGTCCGTCACCCATGCCCCTTCGGCCTTTTGGGCAATCAGGCTGTCCGCTTGATGCGCTCCCTTCATGGCATGCCACACAAATTGCTCATCTTTTCGCTTTAATCCCTGATGTTGCTGAATGTTTTCCATCTCCATCATCTCCATTTCATTAGCGATCACTAAAGTGCCAATTCAATTGAAACAGACCTTCTCTTATGTGATGTCTTGGTGATGATTTCCCTGCCTTCAATATAAAGCCAGACGGGGTTCGAGTCAATAAACCGCGGAAAGAATAAAATATCCGCAGCAGAACAGGCATATTGTTCTTGTTACAGGTGCATGGAGAGCCTATCAAACGATCGTATTGATGGAAAGACATTGTGAAAGATTTATACCTATTCACATGTTACTGGACTGCCCACACGTCTCACACATTGGATCAACCATTTTAAAGGTGGAGACTAAATATTTAGCTTTTAACTAACAGAGCAGAATAACGAGAATAAGAAAACGTGATAAAACGAGAACATCTTTGACGATATTTTATCACTAGCCTATTCTATTCAAGAAGGCTTTGGAAGACGAAGTATTAAAAATAAGGAGTACAAAGCAGTGAATAAATTTTATAAGGCATTACAATATGTAAATAAACTGTTTTATGAACCAAATCACTTCACTATACATGCGATTCGAGAAGAAGCTCAGAATTCAGATTACGGAGCGGGTATATTTCAGCTACAGTCAAAGTCAATAAGATTTAGAGTCGCAAAAATAACACCTAACAAGATCGGGCAGTTTGTTGCTTTTTGGGAAAAAGATGGGGATTATAAAAACCAAGCCTTTACATATGAAAAAGCTACTGATTTATTGGTTATCAATACGTTTTCCAATCATAACAAGTTTGGACAATTCGTTTTTCCAAAAGAAGTTCTTGTCAAACAAAATATCTTAAAAACAGCCACTACAAAAGGAAAAATGGGAATTAGAGTTTACCCTAAATGGGAAACCCCCACTAGCAAACAAGCTATCGAAACACAAAAATGGCAGTTAGCGTATTTTGTCGAGGTGAACAATACAAACCGTTTTTCAGTGCAAGAATTATTACAGCTATATTCTAACTAAAATCGGATACAAAATGTAACAGATTTTTCAATTCCACTTATGATAAAAAACCCGCCAATTCAGGCGGGTTTCAGAATTATTTTTTATATTGAATATGATAAATATCACGGCGTCTGTCTTTTAGCTGGCGTACTGTACCGTTTTGGCGCTGCCTTCTGAGAATTTCCAGATCAACATCACCGATGACGACCATCTCGATATTTGGATTTGTTTCGCCGACAATGCCGTCTCTGGCGAATTCAAAATCAGATGGTGCGAAAATGCCTGACTGAGCGTATTGGATATCCATATTTTCCGTTTGCGGAAGGTTTCCAACCGTCCCGGAGATGACCGTATAAATTTGATTTTCAACCGCTCTTGCCTGCGAACAGTATCTGACACGCAAGTAGCCTTGGCGGTCTTCTGTACAAAACGGCGTAAAAATGATTTTTGCGCCTTTTTCAGCCGCAATCCGGGCAAGCTCAGGAAATTCAATGTCATAACAGATTTGAATCGCGATTTTTCCGCAATCCGTATCAAACACGCGCACCTGGTCTCCGGCGCTGATTCCCCACCATTTGCGCTCATTCGGCGTAATATGGAGTTTATATTGCTTTTCGATCGTCCCATCCCGCCTGAACAAGTAAGCGATATTATAGATCTTGTCTTCCTCTTCGACAAAATGAGACCCGCCGATTATGTTGACGTTGTACTTTACAGCCAAATCAGTAAACAGGCTGATGTAATCTTCTGTATACTCGGTAATTCTCTGAACCGCCAAGCTCGGTGACCGTTCCTCGAGGAAAGACATCAGCTGGGTTGTGAAAATCTCCGGGAACACCGCGAAATCTGAGCGCGCGTCGGAAGCGACATCGACATAGTATTCTACTTGATTGGCAAATTCCTCAAAGGAATAAATTTTCTTCATTTCGTATTGAATGACACAAATTCTTACAGGGAAAGCCGATCTATAATAGCGTTTTGTCTGTTGCGGAAGATAATCGACATTATTCCATTCCATCAGCGTCGCATATTTGATCGAAGCCGTATCATCCGGGAGATAATTCGGGTTAATCCGCATAAGGGTAAAGCCGTTCATCAGCTGAAAAGATAGGACCGGATCGTAAATCTGGTGGCGTGTCACCTGTTCCACATACTCTCTCGCCGTCATTTCATCCGCATATTTGTGAAAGTTCGGAATCCGTCCGCCTATAATGATGCTTTTCAGATTTAAACGTCTGGCCAAATCCTTTCTCGCCTCATACAAACGGTGGCCGATCTTCATCCGTCTGTATTTCGGATGCACCATGACCTCAATGCCGTACATATTCAAGCCATCCGAATTATGATTCGTGATATAACCGTCATCTGTAATGTCCTGCCACGTATGGCGGTCATCATATTCATCAAAATTAATCAGGAGGCTTGAGCACGAACCGATAATTTCGCCTTCGAATTCTGCACAAAACTGCCCGTCGGGAAAATGCTCCAAATGGCTGATTAAATGCTCCCGCTTCCAAGGCTCCATCCCCGGAAAACAGTCCTTTTGAAGATCAATAATCTTGTCGAGATCTTTCTCTTCGATATTGCGAATAATCATTTTCTTTTCAAAACGGGTCAAATCCAATTTCTCAGACATCTTCTCGCTCCTTTCTAGTGTTGCGCGTTCAGGTGATCAAGCAATAGGGCGAGTTCCATTTCCGCCATTGATTCAAGCCGATGATCATAATCTTCAAACAGTAAGGTGCCAGTTACTTTATTTGGGACGATGACACACTTCATCCCCGCCCTTTTCGCAGCAATCGACCCATTGACAGAATCCTCAAACGCGAGACATTCAGATGGCGATACCCCAAGGTTTTTAGCCGCCAATATATACAGCTCTGGATTCGGCTTCACCTCTTCTACATCATCCGCCGTTTGGATGACCTCAAAATGATCAAACAGACCGAGTTGCTTCAAATGGCCCGACACCCATTTATAGTCAGAGCTGGAGGCAAGCCCTACTTTTAAGCCTAAATCCTTTGCCGCATTCAAATACGCTTCGACACCGGGTCTCGCTTTTTCTGTTTCCATGCGTTTCGTAAACCGCTCTCTTCTCAAAGTTGTCAGCTCTTCATGGTTCAGCTTTTGGCCGATCTGCTCTTCTAAATATTCAAAAGGCTGAAATCCCGCGGCTGTTCCGATGACCTTTCCCCAAACGGATAGCGGCAGGACTGAGCCGTGTTCCTCAAATATTTCCTGAAGGACTTCATATTCGTGTGTTTCTGTATCAAGAATCAGTCCGTCAAAATCAAAAATCAACGCTTTAATCACTGCGTACAACTCCTTTAGCCCAAATTGAGACTTATGTATACACTCACTATACCCCGAAACAGGCCTGCATTCAAAAAGTAAGGTTTATGTGAAGAAAGAGCTTGCACACCGCAAGCTCTTTCTGATTAATGAATGTTTTGATGAGAAATGTTTGTCAACGCTGCTCCCGCAGATTCGTTCGACATCTGATTAACTGCCAGATCTCCAAGCGCAACGATCCCGACTAGATTGTTTTGATCTACAATAGGAAGGCGGCGGATTTGGTGCTGGGCCATCAGCTGTGACGCATCTTGCAGGCTCATATTAGGATTTCCTGAGATGAGATCTGTTGACATCACTTCTGAAACGGGTGTCTGGCCATTTCGACCCTCTGCTGTGGTTCTTAATGCAATGTCGCGGTCAGTCAGCATTCCTTTTAAAGCACCTTGCTCTACAACGGGAATCGCCCCGACATTATATTGATTCATAAGAGCAGCCGCTTCCTGAATCGTTTGATTCGGAGAAACGGTCGCCACCTGCGTTGTCATTGTATTTTTAACTGAACTCATAGTCAGCACCCCTTTCACCCATTAGTATGTTCAGACACGTGCTGATTAAAAAGGGAGTTAGAGGAAAGGTTTTATGATATGATTTCTTTGATGCCAAAAGGAGCCTTTCTGAAAACGAAAAGCTCCTGCCGGCGGATTATATCAACCTTCTGTACCGGAAAAGGCTTGATTTGCCTTCAATTCAAAGTCAGAAAAAGCAAACGGAAAATAAATTCCAAAATCATTCAGCATTTTGCTGTTTTTCTCAAAAATCGCCTGATTGTTTACATCAGTATGCGGGGAAGGCTTTGTCAGAATAATATGTATCATTTGCAGACAAGCCATAATTTGAAATGCTTCTTTTAATGTTCCTTGGTAATCATGGTTATTATTTAAAGACAGAACGCCTTTCTTTTTAAAGCGCTGAATGTCCAGTTCGGAGAAATAAAGAGGAAATACATCATGAAAAAGTTTCATTGACAATTCCTTGATAAAGCTCTCCTGTTCTGCAGTTGCTGCGTTCACAATTCTCACGTCAATCACCTTTCTTGCCATCGAATATCCTAACTCTTACTCAAGAATAGCACAGAAAAAAACCCGAAAGCTAAGGTAAGTGTTTCCTATGAGAAACAGCGGCCTTCCGCTTTGAAAAGGAGTCATTCATATGAAACAAAAAAACAGAGGGCTTGAGCTCCTCTTCAATGACAAACACGATGGCCAATGGCTGTTTGCTGTCCTGAAACAAGAGCTTAACGCCTCTAAACCCGTGATTCAAGACTGGGTGACCCATCATCGAATAAAAGTCAATCACGATTCCGTCATCAACAATGTGATCGTAAAAAAAGGAGACCGCGTGTTCATTGATCTTCAGGAAAGTGAAGAGTCCTCCGTTATACCTGAGTATGGAGAGCTTGATATTTTATTCGAGGACAATCACATGCTCATCGTCAATAAACCTGCGGGCATCGCGACACATCCAAATGAGGAGGGCCAAACCGGCACACTGGCTAATGTCATCGCGTATCATTATCAGGTGAATGGCGAAACATGCAAGGTGCGGCATGTTCACCGCCTTGATCAGGATACATCGGGCGCCATCGTGTTTGCCAAGCATCGTTTAGCACACGCCATCCTTGATCAACAGTTAGAAAAAAAGACGCTGAAACGCACGTATACCGCCATCGCTCACGGAAAGCTAAAGATGAAAAAAGGAACAATTGATTCACCGATCGGCAGAGACCGATCACATCCGACTAGACGCCGGGTTTCACCGGGCGGGCAAGCGGCCGTCACCCATTTTAAGGTCATTGCCCGCAATGCGAAAGAGCAACTGTCGCTCGTTGAATTAGAGCTTGAAACAGGCAGGACCCACCAAATTCGTGTTCATATGGCGAGCATTGGCCATCCGCTGGCAGGAGATACGCTTTACGGGGGAGGGAGCATGCTGTTAAACAGACAGGCTTTGCACGCCAGAAAGGTCCAAGCGATTCACCCAATAACCAGCGAGCTGATTGTTGCGGAAGCGCCTTTCCCAGCTGATATAGAAAACCTTTGCCACTCATATTTTTCATGAAGAAAAGCCGCAGGCATTGCCTGCGGCTTTTAAACAACCCGTTTTCCATAAATAATATAGCGCTTCGGGGCATTGCCCACATATGAAAATGGATAGCAGGTCGTCAGAATGAGCTCTTCCTTTTCATGCTGGAGCGTAATAATGGATGTATCATCCTTATCGACAATTTTTGTTTTGATGATTTCATACGTAAAATCTCCATATGAAAGGAGAATGCGAAGCCTATCTCCCTTTTCAAGCTCTCCCGTCCGGCGAAACACGGTATCCCGATGTCCCGACAATACAATTTGTCCGTTCTCATCAGGATAATAGCTTTCCTTGTAGTGCCCGACCCCTTTTTCTAAATCATCTGGATCGGTGCCCTCCACGATCGGGAGCTCCGCTTTGATTTTTGGTATTTCTAAAATGCCGCTCGCATCTCCGGTCTCAGGCTTAAATGATGCTTTATTCTCTGCTTGATTCGCGCTTTTTTTCGCGCTTGAAGCTTCTCGCGGCTTATCAGCCGCGAGTTTTGCTTCTTTTAATGTCTGTTCGGTCTTGATATTCGTATCGATCAGTTTAAGGCCTCCATAGCCTGCGATCATCAGACCGGCCGCGATGATGGCGAGTGGAATTACTTTTTTCACGTTCTGGAGACGCTCCTTTTTCTTCTGACATAAACATACGTTCCGGACAGTGTCATCGCCGCCCCGATCACGATAAAGTTATAGTAGCCCGCAGATGTATCCGGAAGCTGATGATCAGACCCGCTTTCGGCAGTCCCGTTTTGTACTGGCAATGTGCTGATATTGCCATCAGTAACAGCGGTTTTTTTCGGTATTTCACCGATTCTCAAAATGGCAGAAGGCGGAAACTGATGAACTGGCACAGTACCCGAAGTCTCTTTGATATCAGTCTGATCCTCCCCAGGTTCTGGGATTTCATTTACCGGCTGATCCGTCCCTGGTCCATCCCCCGGCTTTTCTGTAACTGGAGCTTCTGTAACAGGGTCTTCAATGCCACTGGCTTCAGCAAGCTTAATTCTTCCCTCTTTTGTATACGAGATAGGTTCATCAAAGCTTTTCACGTACTCAACTGTCGCGTCCAAATCCTCAGGCCCTGTCACAGGATGTTTCCCAAGAAATCCGATTGGCTGATATTTGGTACCTGTCGCCGTCGCCATAAAATTGTTAACAGTCAGTGTATATGTGGCATCGGGCTGAATCTCGGTGCCATCTGCCATTTTTATCTCGACAGCTTTTCCGGTTTTTTTATCCCATGTATATGTAAAGCCGCTGATACTGTAGTCAGGCCCAAAAACCGGCGAGATTTGCGCATTGATAATCTCTCTTACATCTTTTCCTTTAATCTCAAGCTTTGTTAACACATTTCCAAACGGCTGGATATTGTACAGATCTCCCCATGTAATGGGTCCTTTCTTCAGCGCTTCGCGTATTCCGCCGCCATTCATAAGGGCAAAATCCGTTTTCATGGCCGCTCTCATGCCATCCGCAATCAGATTTCCTAGAGGCGTGTCCCCATCATTCGAATATCCGCCTTCCATATCAACAGCCGCTTCACCGACAACCTCGCTGATAATCGGCTCAACGAGTGTTTGATATTTCTTCAAAATGGCTGAGGCGCTTGGATCCGGGTCTATTTTACTTTGATCGACATATACGATATCCGCCGACTTTTTCACGATGTCTTTTGTCGTTTTATCGATCTCTAGATCTACAACTCCTATCGCTTTTCCATACTCAAACGCCTGAACAATCAGTTTTCCATTGACTTCACCGTTAACAACCTTATGATTATGCGCTGCAAAAATCACGTCAATTTCGGAATCTGTTTTTTTTGCAAGGTCAGCAGATTCACCGGTAATTGCGGTGCCATTTTGATCGGCTGACATATGCGCGAGGACCGCCATGGCCTTCACGCCTTTTTTCTTCAGCTCTTCAGCCGCCTCATTCACCGCTGTGACCTCATCTGTAAACTCGATGTTTTTTATCCCGTCAGGCATGACCATACCCGCTGCCGACTGCGTGACAACCCCGATAAAGGCAACCGGTATGCCCTCAACCTCTATGATGTCATATGCCGGCAAAAAGGGCTCACCAGTAGATTTCATCTTACAATTGGCGCACACAAGGGGAAAGTTCTGCCCATCATATCCGCTCGTGCCATTCGGGTGATCTCCTCCGTTTAAGATCCTCAGCAGTTCATCCGTACCTTCATCGAACTCGTGATTGCCGACCGTTCCGACATCAAAACCGATATCCTCCATCAGTTCCACAGTTGGTTCATCTTGAAGAAGAGATGAAACTGGAGAGCTGCCTCCGATCATATCACCAGCATGAACAATGAGCGTGTTTTTCTTTTCAGCCTTTTTTTCTTTCAAATATGCGGCGGCATAGTCCATACGCCCAAAGACGCCGTCTGCAGTTCCGTTTCCATCAAGATCTAGCTCATATTGCTGATCAATCTTGCCATGCAGATCGTTCATACTGAGTATTCTAAGCGGTACACGTTCTTGCGGTGCCGTGTTCTTTTTTTTATATCCTGCGTTTTCCGCTTCACTTGCAGAGGCGAAGAACATTCTATTTTCCACAGCTACCTGTTTCCAGTCTGCCGGCTCCACATACGTTTTATTTGACGAATCTCCCACATATCTTGTCAGGCCTTTTCCTTGCTCTCTGGCTCTAAATTCAAACGGCATTTCCAAAAGGGGATCGTCTTCATTCCAAATTCCTTTTTGCTCTTGTTTCGCAGCAGCTGCAGCAGCCTGAAACTGCTGATAATCCTCTTCATTGTCAACCGGCCAAATAAAATACGTCGGAGCATAGCCATTTTTCACAAGCTCTAGGTTCACATTTGAACCCGATTCCGTTATGACCTGCCCAAGAAGTCTGCCATAGCTGTCCTTCGCTTCTCTCCCGACCTTGACAGTAATCCTCTCTCCTGGAGACAATATTGTTTTTAGATAATCAGATGCTTTTTTGCCAAACCTTAATTGATTTTCGTCTGCTTCATTTTTTGGTGTTTGATACGTTTCAGGTGTATCTACATGTACAAACCGGATTTTTGTCGTTCCAAGAACGGGAGATTTGAGATGAATGGTATCACCATCAACAACCCTGTCAACAATACCTTCATATTCACCTTCCGCAGATGGAGGAGCGGGCTGTTCTTCAAGCAGCTTCAAGTCAGACGTTTTTCGCGGAAGAAGCTGAAGAGTTTGGTATCTGCTTAACACACCGGTAAATTCATGCCATTTGCCCTCATCAAGTTCGTCTATGACCCCTGTTTCATTCATTACTCGAAGTGTCATAGCATGGTGATCTCCATCAATCATCGTTACATTGAAGCCGCCGCCGGCAGGAGAATGCGGAATTGAGGAAACAAACGCTTTTAGTGTCACAAGCCTGCCTTCCAACTGGTCACCCAAATTGCTGTTAACCAGTTCATTGATTGTTGATTGTTTCGGAGCCGGTAGGGGTTGTTTTGTCTGGTTGATTTTGATGCCTGATGATTTTGGAACAATTTCTGTCAGCCCTTGGTACGTCGTGATTTTTCCTTCAACCGTGATTTCCATGCCTTCTTTTAATTCAGGAAACAGTTCAGGTGAAGGCGAATATATGTTAATGCCCCCGGTTCCATCCTGCATAAAGGTCGACAGCTTCCCGCCTCCGACCGCGCTTTGATCAGCTGTGACGATCCCTTTTGTCGTCACTGATTCATTCAGCCGTCCCCGCGCTTCATTTATTGTCACTGGCTGTTCAGGCGGCGGAGTTTTCATGCCATCAGTTAACGCCATCGACTGAACGTTTTTAAGTCCTGTCGTGTTAAAATAGCCGTCAAGCTGTCCTTGAACAGTTATCTTTTTTCCAAGAAGAAGCGGGTTGGTTTGCAGCCCAAATTGGCTTCTAAAGGCGGATGGGATTTGCACAGGAAGGATGTGATCCGGCGATGTCTCGTTTTTACTATCTGCCAGCGCAACATGATAATCATTAGAAAAAGGGCTTGTCAGTTTATACCGCTGCGCTGAGACAGCCTGACCGACAGCATACCCTTCAACAAGCGCCTGTCCATCTTTTTGCTGTATTGCCTTATCAACCGATATCGGCTGTTGTGGCTCAGCTGCTTTTACAGCTTCGCACGTATACATCACGTTCAAGAATATCAATGCAGTGATCAACATCATATGCAGAATACGCCTCATCATTTTTCCTCCCTTAATATACACCTTATGACAATGACTTTGTCTGCTTATCATTTCGACAGACTCCATATAATTCCTTTCAGGCTTCTGCATAAAACGAGGCAGACTGTCACAACATATAGTCGATCTGAAAAAAAAAGGAGGAATTCGGTTTGGATCAGTTAAATCAGCAGCAATCCCAAATGGGCAAAGGTATCCCTGGCAAGCCTCATAAAAATCACGGCGGACATGAAATGTTTGATATGCACGAGGTGCTTTCAGGTACACTTAATGTCCTTGACCAGTTTACGATGCTGAAACAATTTTGTAAGGATCAGGAATTAGTAAACATCCTTGATCGTCAACATCAATTCATTGCGTCTCAATATAACTTAACTGCAGAATGCTTTAAAACAGGAAACGAGCCTTCACAAAAAACTGCAACTTATATGATGAAGGAAGACAATCAGACTGTTTACGGCATGCAGCCGTCAAAGCCTAAAAAACCTGTTCAATCCATGAATGATATTGATGACAGCATTATCAGCCGACAAATGCTTTGCACTGTTAAAGCACAGGCTTCCATGCTGACAATGGCTTCTCTGGAAATGACGAATCCAGCCGTAAGACGCGTATTGTCCGCTCAGATTCAACAGTATGTTGAAATGGCTTTCGAAATTTTCCTATACCAAAACAAACACGGCTATTACCAAGTTCCTCAGCTAGATGCGCAAGACATGGAACAAATGAAAAACTCATTTGCGCCTGCACAAGGACAAATGCCTCCAACTCAAGGCGGTATGAGCCAACAAGGACTTCATTAATAACAAAGGCATTGGATAGGATCTATCCAATGCCTCACTGTTTTCATCAAACCTTTTCTTGAAATCTTTTTCAAATTGATCAAGACTTTCATTTGTTGCCGATTTAAACCCTTTTGTAAAATCCCCTTTTTTTGCCGTTTCCTTTATCACTTCAGAAATAATGTCTTTCCCGTATTTGTCCGTCAGCTCATTGACCATATAAAAGCTTTGCAAATAGACATCAGTGTCATACTCGACGCGGGCTTCCTGCCAGTCTTGGTCTGTCTGCAAACGGTCAAAGGGCACGACAGAAAACGTGACCGGGTCTATGAGCAATTCATAGTTCGCAATCCACTCGCTTAACCCTTCATGAAACCATAACGGAAACGCTTCTGGATCTGCCTCAAGCTCCTTCAATTTCTGATGAAACGCATGATGCGTATATTCATGGATCAACAATCTTTGATACAAATAAACCGCTACCTCGTCACCTTCTAAAAGCTTCTTTTCCTCTTCAGGCAACAATCCGATCAGCTGCTCCCGCTCAGAATAAAAACCGACAACATCCAATAAACCGGAGTAATCCTCCATCAGTTTTTCATTAGGAAAAAAAATAATATCAATAGGCTTTTGATTCGAATATCCAATCATAATCTGATTAATACTGACCGCATATTCAAGCGTTTCTTTCGTCAACGGCAATAAGGACTTTTCCTTGGAAGTGTAATAAATATCGGCCTGTTTGAATGACTCTTTTTTCATGTGCTTCGTCACTTGTTCTTTCGTTATACCAGATGCCTGCCCTGGCAAAGACAGTATATACAACGTGCTTGATACGATGGCCGAGCTTACAGCCAGCATCACAAGGACTCCGCACAGGAATAGAGCGGATGCCGCACGCTTTCCTATGCCATCCCGCAAACGTCTCCCTCCCTGAGCCGGTCCGTCTTGTACCTTTTATTTTCACTCTATGCAGCAAGAGTTTGCGGTGTGCCATTCACGCCAAAAAAGCCGCACAAATTGTGCGGCTGCTTTGTTCATTCTTATTCAGGTTGCGGGAATATACGCTGTACAGTTTCACTGAATTCATCGAAAAACCCTGCAACTGGATCGCCATTTTGTATCCGTTCGCCATATCCCTGCATTCGGTCTACAAAGTCTGGGTTGGCTGAAACATAGACATTATCCATGTTTTTATCAGTGTCTTTTACTTTTTCGGAAATTTTCTTTTTCAGATCCTGTCCAACTTCTTCTTTTCCATTTTTCAATACAACTGCAACATACGCTTGATTTCCTGCAACGATGACATTTGCTCGCTCTACTTCTTTCATATCAGAAATTTTATCAGCAGCATCGTCAGCAACTTCTAATTGCCGATTATCATTCCCATTGTTATTGCCGTTATCGTTAACATTATCGGTTACATTATTATCGACATTGTCACGATTGTTATTGACATCGTTAATATTTCCTCTGCCATTATCGTTCACTGGATTGCGGTAGTTAACGTTTTCTGGATTTGCTTGATCACGTCCGCCCTCACCCTGATTAGCCATACCGCAGCCAGTCATAAGCAAAGGGATAAGAAGCAAGGACGCAAGGGCTTGTTTTTTTCCAAGCATGTGAATTCCTCCTTTATCACTTTACCTATAGGTTTTTCTAACCAGCCTTAATTATGCATGTAAATCTGAAGGAAATGCTTTCCCGGGAAATAAAACGGTTAATTTGTCTAATGAAGGGGAACATATGAATACACCAAGAAGGAGGGATTATGTTGTTCAATCGGCGAAAAGGAATCAGTCCCGCAGCATTGGTGATAGGCTCAACTATGCTTATTGCTGCTTTATCACCTCAGATCCGGAAAAGAGTCAGCGGGTTTATCACAGGACAAATGAACAGACGGAATTCTGATAATAAGATGTTTGATGCTGCTAATGTAGGAAACATGGTCAAACAAGTATTGGGCGGCGGTAATCAACAGGAACGTTCGCAACATCAAAGCCAGCGGCAAAATGGCCGGCAGCATCAGCATGCCGAACAGCAGAAAACACAGCATCAGCACACACAGTCACAAACTAGGCAAACGGAGACAGCTGCGAAAAAAAGACAGCCTCACTACGCTGAACCCGTTCATTTCGACCAAAGCGCAATGAACGTTATGGATGATAACACCATGATGGGAATACTCGAGGATTTAGAACCCGGCCGTTAAAAAACGTGTCATTCAAGATAGATTGCATAATGGTTCAAATCGTTAATTTTGCTTTTCATTTTCTTGTTTTTTATTTTCCTGCCTGTTTCAGAGTACAATGGGTAGCATTTAAAAAAATCCTTCTTGCGTGAAATAAACGTTTGAAGGATTTTTTATTTATGCTGCCACTGAATCCAAAGCAATCTTTATCGATCCATGTTACTCCCGACATTAAAAAGTGAAGCAAGAACACTAGATAAAACTGTTACTGCTAATATAACCCGTCTGAGTTTCATTAATTATATTCACTTTACGTTGATATTCCTGTTTCTGATGAAAAACTGCGCTACTTCAATCGTATTCTAAACGTTCATTCATTTTCATTGAATCAAAATATACATATGTCCATTAAATAATTCATACAAAAAGTCGCTTTCCCTTACGTAAGGAAAGCGACTTTTCAGGTTGATTTCCCCCTTGTTATCAAGCTTTTACTTTTGAAAATATTGTTGACTATTCAGTTGAACTGTATTACGCTTTTATTAAGTTGAACTATATAGTTGAACTGAAGAGAGGGTGAGAGTATGAAACATAAATTATTACCGTTGTCTGAAACGATGCATTATATTTTACTAGCTCTGCGTGAACCACTCCATGGCTATGCCGTCATGCAGAAAATAGAAAAGATAAGTAACGGTACTGTTATGTTAGCAGCCGGTACACTATACGGTGCAATTGAAAACTTGAATAAGCATGGTTGGATTGAACCTGTTGGAGAGTCAGGCCGGAGAAAAGTTTATATGATAACTGCGGAAGGAAGCACCATTTTGAAAATGGAACAAAACAGGTTATTGCATATTTTATCCCTGTACGAAGGAAGTGAATCAAATGAAGAAAATGAAGATGTTTTTTGATATTGAAAAAGAGGAGCAATGGCTGAACGAGCAATTACAAAAGGGTTATCGTTGTACCAATATTAGCGGATTAGGCATATACTCTTTCAAAAAAACTGACAAGAGATATGTGATGCGACTTGATTATCAGGATTAATTACCTAAGAAAAAATTGGTCGAATACAAAGGGATATATGAAGACTTCGGTTGGATGTATATAAATGGATCCTGGCTTAGTGGAATACGATATTGGCAAAAAGAGGATGATGGTCAAACTGAAATCTTCTCGGATCGCCAATCAAAGTGTCATTATTATAAAAGATTGATGAATTATTCTTCTGGTTTAGGTTTACTGTGTTTGTTTTTTTCTTACATGATTTACAAGGATTCAGGTTTATATTTAACTGAAGGTCTTTGGAGTATGAAAGGTGCATGGTTTTGGAAAGCATTTTTATTTGAAACTCCATTTGCTCTTTTGAGGTTGCTTCCCGCCCTTATGTTTGCTTTCTTTGCCAGCAGTTTCTACAAAGCGTATCGAAAGCATTCAATGTTAAAAGAACAATAATGAGAACATGCATTTACCACAGTCAGGCGCGCTTCTTTCATTCGTGGCTGAAATTCAGAAACCACAACATATCGCCGAAAGCCTCTTCAAGAATGTCTTGATCATGATCTAGACGAAATCCTTCTGAACCCAATTACTTCTGGACAGTGGAATAAAAGCATAAAAAAAGAACCCATGAACCCTTTACATGACAGGGTTCATGGGTCTTTTATTGAAATGAACATCAAAACGAAGCGGGTTACACGCTGTTACGCTTCTTCAGCTTCAATCACTCTGGATTGATCATTGAATACATCTGTATCAATTTCCTTTGTGATCTTACTCGTAATAAGGCCTGATGTCATGCTGCCGCTGACATTCAGAGCAGTACGCCCCATGTCGATTAAAGGTTCGATTGAGATTAATAAACCGGCGAGCGCCACAGGCATATTTAATGATGATAAAACAAGAAGCGCTGCGAATGTCGCTCCGCCGCCAACTCCGGCAACACCGAAGGAGCTGATGGCCACGACTGCGATAACTGTGATGAGAAACACCGGATCAAACGGATTCTGGCCGATCGTCGGGGCAATCATCATTGCCAGCATCGCAGGATAAATGCCGGCGCATCCATTTTGCCCGATCGAAAGGCCAAACGAACCGGCAAAGTTGGCGATTCCTTCCGACACGCCCATGCTTCTCTGTGTTTTAATATTCAGCGGCAAAGCACCCGCGCTTGAGCGTGATGTAAATGCAAATACAAGTACAGGCAGCGCTTTTTTCAAATAAACAATCGGGTTCAAGCCGCTGAACGTCAGCAACAGCAAATGTATGATAAACATTGCGATTAACGCGGCATACGAAGCAACCACAAACATACCTAGTTTCAAAATGCTGTCAATATCACTCGTTGCGATCGTTTTGGTCATAATCGCCAGCACTCCATAAGGCGTCAGGCGCAAAATAAGGGTGACGACACGCATCACAATGGCATAAACGGCATCAACCAGCTTTTTAAACGTTTCCGCCTGTTCCGGCTGTTTACGTTTTACGCCGAGGAATGCCATTCCAAGAAAAGCCGCAAAAATAACGACAGCGATCGTTGAAGTCGGTCTAGCTCCTGTAAAATCTAAAAACGGGTTTCCTGGCAGCAATTCCACAATCTGCTGCGGCAGCGTTTTTGCTGCCATATCCTCTGATTTCTGCTCAAGCTCCTGTCCCCGCGAAAGCTCGGTATCTCCTTGGTCAACCTGGATCGCCTGCAAATCAAAAGAAAGCGCGGACGCAATACCTACAGCTGCAGCTACAGCTGTTGTTGCCACTAAAATCCCGATAATTAAACCGCTGATTTTCCCAAGGTTTTTTGTCAGCTTCAGCTTTGTAAATGCACCGAGGATTGAAATAAAGACGAGCGGCATAACAACCATTTGAAGCAATTTGACATATCCGCCCCCGGCAATATTAAACCAGTCGGCTGTTTGAATGACTATATTTGAAGTCGGGCCGTAAATCAGCTGAAGCGCAAAACCGAATACAATCCCCAGCCCCAGCGCAGTAAATACACGTTTAGAGAAGGAAACATGTTTTTTCTGCATAGCAAAAAGCCCTAAGATAAGTAACAATAAAATAATTACATGTAATACGACTAGTAAAGTCTCCAAAGCAGGTAAACTCTCCCTTCAAATTTTCTTTTTTACTATATTACACTAATTCCGATAGGTCAAGTACGAATTATTCCAACTTATGTTCCAAGGAAAAAAAACCTTATATAATCCTTTTTTGTTCTTTTCTTTCCCTTGTATCTTTAGTACCTTATATAAAGGTGATAACATTTGCTGAAAGAACTGTTTGTAAACTTGACCATTTTAATCACATTTAATTATTTATTCACCCACCTGTTTAAAGAAAGGTTAGTGCATAAAAAAGACAGCATATCCTTCCAAGCTGTTAAAGGACTGGCCTGCGGTTTGCTCGGGGTTATTCTGATGTTTTTCGGATTGGATTACCAGCATTCAATCATTGATCTTCGACATATCCCTATTATGATTGCCGCTCTTTATGGGGGCTGGGTTTCAACGGCAACGGCTTTGGTTGTGATTGCCGCAGGCCGTATGCTGATTGCTCTAAACACATCTGCGATATTTTCGATGATTATCATTTGTATCGCTGCCATCCCGCCACTCATTGTTTCTAGAAGAAAAAAAGTTCAATTAAAACACGCTTTCTATCTTTTAATGATCACAAACAGTATGATCTCCTTTTTCTTTTATTTTCTTATAGATCTGCATTCATATGAACTTCACTTATATTTTTGGGTCACCTCATTAGCGGGCGGCATGCTCAGTTTATACATTATTGAGCATGAAACAAATGCACATCTGCTTTTTAAGCAATATAAATTTCAAGCGCACTTTGACTTTTTGACGGGCATTTATAACCGAAGGAAATTTGAAGTGATCACAAAATCCCTGTATGAACAGGCGGCCAATAACCCGCATTTTCAATTTGCGCTGATTTATATAGATATCGACCACTTTAAAACCATCAATGACCAGTACGGACATCATGAAGGAGATCAGGTGCTAAAAGAACTGGGGTCTCGTCTGAAGCTGAGCATCCGAAACACTGATCCTGCCGCACGGATTGGCGGCGAAGAATTTGCCGTGCTCCTGCCAAACTGTACGCTTGATAAAGCAGTCAAAATCGCGAAACGGATTAGGCGCAATGTCAGTGATACACCGATTGCATTAACAAATGGCGAAGAACTGTCAGTTACGATATCATTAGGAACCGCTCATTACCCCAATAATACGAAGCGTCCTGAATCTCTGACGATTCTTGCCGATCAAATGCTTTACAAAGCGAAAGAAACAGGGCGGAACAAAGTATGTTTCTCAGAAAAAAAAGAATGAATTCAATGTACGAATTCATTCTTCCAATCTGAAAGACGTTTCAAAGGCAGAAAAGCCGGGACAAGGTCCCCCTGATATTTTTTTTCTATCAATGCCGCTGTATCATCAGCTTGATAGAGCTCGAGAATGGTTTGCAGTGCTTCCCGATCCTGATCCTCCGTTCTGACAACAATCAAATTCATCTCTTCCTCAGACATGAACCCGCCGCTCTTTATAGCATGTTTCCCCTTCTGCAGCCCCGCTTTTTTAGCTTCAGAAGGTTTCATGACAAACACGTCGGCGCTTCTCACAGCATCCTGTTGCCGGACTGCCTTCAATTCCAGGTGTCTCGGATTGTTTTTGATCATATCGGCTGAACCTGTTCCGTTAAAGCCGTTTTTCAGCGTTAGCAATCCCGCCCCCTGAAGCACCGTAAGCGCCCTGCCAAAATCGAACGCCTTATCCGGAACAGACACCACAGCTCCGCGCGGTATATCTTGAATTGAGCCAAATCGTTTTGAATAAATGCCCATAGGCGTTATGTATGTTGTGCCAAGCGGCGCCAGCTTATGTTTGTATTTTTCAGTGAACGACCGAAAATATGAAATGGTTTGCAAGGCATTGGCATCAATTTCTTTGTTGGCAAGCGCGATATCAGACTCCGCATAATCAGAAAAAAAGATCAGTTCAATATCCAGCCCCGCCTCTTCTGCCTTCTCGGCAATATAATTCCATATTGCCTCGTCAGACTCAGCAATACCGATTTTTATCGATTCATGTTCTGCCGACGGTGAGCATGCAGTGACTGAAACGAGCAGAATAAAAACAAAACTGCATATAAGCCACTTTTTCATTGTGACCATACCCCTATCTATGTATTAGAGCATGCAATCAATATTAGACCTAAAAATCGCTCTCTTTAGTTGATAAACATTGTCATTTGCCATATTGATAACTTTTACCTTACGCATATCCAGTAGGGTTGTCAATTCCTATTATATTCTCTTCCCATAAAGAAAGCATACCCAATACAAACGTTTGATCACGTATCGAAAAAGCAGATGAATCTCCGTGAATAAATATCAAATCGAAAAATAAATATGTTGTTTTCCGAAAAAGTTTCATTTTGCAGTTGTTTTTTCTGAAGATTACTGGTAGAGTAAAGGTAATTATTTTTGTTCGAACTATCTTTAAGAAGAAAGTTTTGTAAGAGTTTTCGTCTTGAAAGTTTGTTAAGAGCAAGAATAGTGAATTTAAGCGTTATGATCGCTTTAGGAGGAAATTTCATGTTAGAAGGTAAAGTAAAATGGTTCAACTCTGAAAAAGGTTTCGGATTCATCGAAGTAGAAGGTCAAGACGATGTATTCGTTCATTTCTCTGCTATTCAAGGCGAAGGCTTCAAAACTTTAGAAGAAGGCCAAGCTGTTTCTTTTGAAATCGTTGAAGGAAACCGCGGACCACAAGCTGCTAACGTTACTAAAGAAGCGTAAGCATAAATTGATATGAAAAACTGCAGGTGCAAGCCTGCAGTTTTTATTTCGATAAAAAAGCTGTTTTGCTTATGCAAAACAGCTTTTTTCATTAGTTCGCAATATCCCGTTTCATAAAGATTCCAAAAGCAAGCAGCAGGAAGACAACAAAGTAAACTGCCAGCATCACAATGGAGAAAGTCAATGTCATCCCTTCTACCAACGGTGAGCCCTCTACATATTGCATTAAACTAACATTGGCAAATAAAATATACTTCGCCCAGTCAAATTTCAACGCAATAAATGCAGTGGCTGTCGTACCCGTTACCAACAAAAAGATGGAAAAGCCTACTGCTAGAGAGCTGTTTCTAAAGACAGCCGACAGCATAAACGCCATCGTTGCGATCATTAAAGCTGCAACAGATTCTGAGAGATACGTTTTCGCCAAATATCCCATCATGTTTTGCTCAATGACATGGCCGTCCTTGTAGATTAAATGAACATTCGCAGCAGTGTCCCCGCCTGTCCCGAAGAAGATCAGCCCTAATAAAGCAGACCCCATAAATAAAATAAACAGCAATAAAAACCCAAACAGGAGAACTGTAATATATTTAGAGAGCAAAATCTGAAAACGGCTGAGTGGCCGGATCATTAACAGCTTAATCGTTCCCCAATTAAATTCGTTCGCGACAATTCCGGCTGCGATAATAATGGTGAATAGACCGGTAAGGATTGTAAAACCCGCTGAATCCGTTACATAAGACCAAACAGTATACCCTGCGTCATCAGGGATGTTATGTTCAATACGATAGTTGTTGACTGTAATTGTTTCTTCATAGCCATCTTTCAGTGAAGGATCTTCTTTGATTTCTTTTTTCAACGCGGCATTTTCCGCCTGAAGCGTTTGTTTCCATTTCGGATTTGCTTCATCGGATGTAAAGTGGTTTGTTAAAAACGCCCAGCCAATCATTGTTAAAGCCAGAATCCCAATCATTACCCATGTTCCGGCACGGCTGAAAATTTTGACCCATTCATTATAAATCAAATTAAGCATGTTGAACCTCCTCTTTTGCTTCTCCTGTTACTTCTAAGAAACGGTCCTCTAATGATTTAGCCTTTACTTTTACTTCATAAATCCGGATTTGCTGCATCACTAGCAATTCAATGGCCGCAGGAACTTCGTCTTTAGACAATTTGACTTCTATACCGTTTGTCTTGCCAACCAACTCATACTCCTTTAGAACAGAAGCAGCTTCATTCGGCTGCTCAACATTGAAGAAATATGTATCTTTTTCATCAGTGAGATCATCTTTTACATTTTGAATATCGATAAGCTTCCCTTTTTGCAAAATCGCAATTCGGTCACACATCAATTCCATTTCTGAGAGCAGGTGGCTTGAAACGATGACAGCCATTCCTCTTTCTCGCGTCAGTTTTTTTAAATGATCTCTGATTTCCCTGATTCCGGCCGGATCAAGGCCGTTTGTCGGTTCATCCAAAATGAGCACTTTCGGATCATGAAGAAGACATTGCGCCAAGCCTAGACGCTGTCTCATCCCTAGTGAATATGTTTTCACCTTGTCATGGATTCTGTCCGTTAAACCGACTAGTTCAATGACTTCATCAATTTTTTCCTTCGTAACGCCCTTGACCATCCTTGCGTATTGCTGGAGATTTTTATATCCACTTAAGAATTTATACAGCTCTGGGTTTTCTACGATCGCCCCAATATGCTTAATCGCCTTGGCGTACTCTTTCGTAATGGATTGGCCGCAAATAAGCACATCACCTTTTGATAGTTTCATTAATCCCACCATCATCCGGATGGTCGTCGTTTTCCCTGCTCCGTTCGGCCCCAAAAAACCGAATACTTCGCCTTCACGAATCGAAAAACTCAGATGATCAATAATCGTTCGGCCTCTGATGTTTTTTGTTACATTTTTTAACTCTAACACTGTCTTCATCATGTTCCTCCTCATTCTTTTCTAGTAAACTTCCATTTTTGATTGAAACCACTGCAAAACAGACATGCCTTCCTGCTCACGAATCTCCTCCACATCACGCTGCGCGACTTTCTCTCCATTGGCAAGCACGATGACTTCGTCAAGCAAGGTTTCTATTTCATCAATCTCATGTGTGGCGATGACGACAATCTGCTGCTCAAAATCAATGTACGAAACCAGACTGTTTACGATAGAGTCCCTGACCATCGGATCAAGCCCGGAAAAGGGTTCATCAAGCAAGATGACGGATGCCCTTCTTGCTAAAGCAAGGACGATTTTCAGCCTTCCCCGATTTCCTATTGATAACTTTTTGATCTTTTTTTCTGGATCCAGCTGCATCTCATTCAACAGCTTATACGCTTGGTCGATTTGAAAATCAGGAAATTGTGACTGATAAAAATTCACCATATCCTTTACAGTAAAGTGCGGATAAAACATATCAAGCTCTGTAAGATATGCCGTTTGACGCACCATATCTCTCGTAATTGGCTCTTCATCCGCTTTCACGAATCCTGAAGTCGGAAAGAGAAGGCCAGCCATCATTTTTAAGGTCGTTGACTTTCCGCTGCCGTTTGGACCAATCAAACCATAAATCCGTCCGGATGATAAAGAGATCGATACATCTTGAACAGCGGTGTGGCGGCCGTATTTTTTTGATACATGTTCTAAAGTGATTTCCATCTCAATCTCCCTCAGTGAATGTTTTAATCCTTTCCACCATATCTTCTTTCGTTAGCCCCAGCTCTGTCATTTGCTTCACAAAGCCTTCCAGCACTTCTCGTGTCAGCCTGTCTTTCAGCTCATCTACGATGTCTGCTTTCTCCGCAATAAACGTCCCTTGACCTCTTCTTGTCTCCACAATACCCAGCCTTTCCATCTCACTGTATGTTCTTTGAATTGTATTGGGATTTACCTTGGTTTGAATCGCCATTTCTCTTACAGAAGGAAGCTTGTCTCCTGGAAGCAGCTCCTTCCTGACCAGCCGATAAAAAATCTGGTCAGCAATCTGCAAATAAATCGGTTTTGAAGACTGGAAATGATTGTCCATATTCACACCTCAATTTTACGATCAAGCAGTTTAGAAGCCGCGATAAGCAGCAGGATTGTGATAACGATGGCGATAGGAAACCCAAGCAC
Source organism: Bacillus sp. MSP13 (assembly GCF_000815295.1). Lineage (NCBI taxonomy): Bacteria > Bacillati > Bacillota > Bacilli > Caryophanales > Bacillaceae > Bacillus > Bacillus sp. MSP13. The sequence continues at coordinate 23,981 of NZ_JXAQ01000002.1, read as the reverse complement.
GGATAGATGTATCGGTTTTAATTCCACACTCCAAACGTCACGTAATTGGAAATCAAAATCACAATAAACGGTTACAGGCCAGAAATGCTTTTGAGATACCACTAGAGGGCTTATGATGTATTCATCGAAGAAGTACCACACCCCGGCCAGCAGTCCCATCGCAGCCCAACGCAACCCGCGCCAATTTTTAAGCGAGTGAAAAACACTCCAAAACACAATCACTGTCACTGACATATATAACGAAGAAATAAGACCATATATATTCAGCAAAATCGGTGTACTTGTTAAATCAGCTTGATGCACCAGCAGGTTTTTCACAGAGAGCATATGATGAATCCATATGCCATAAGCGGTTAATGCCAATTGAATGAGAAACTGATAGAGCAAAGATGCAGCCAATTTGGAAGAAAGCAGCCGGAAGCCGCCATTTGGATTGTACAGCCAGAGCTGTGATTTCCCTTCTTTGTGGAGGTGCATATACACAAAAACAGGGGATAAGAAAAGCAGAAAAAAAGCAACTGCAGCAAAGAAACCTAAAATGACAAGCGGTTCTTTCGTGCGAGAAGCTATGATATGACCTGTCCCCAAACAGAATATGATTCCGCAACTCCATACTAGCAGCCATATTCTCGAAAGTTTTATATCTTTCTTTAGCAGGCCTATAAAAGAACCCATGTCTTTCCCTCCCCGGAAACCACTTCAGTGTATGAGTAACATAGTACACTAGATCTAGTCAAAATACAACTTATTCCATGGATTTATTTGATAAAAAATCATAATCCATACATGCTAACAGCAAAAAAGGCAAATCCGCAGAATAAACGGATTTGCCTTTTTTATCACTTATTCTTGTTTTTCATGGAAAGCAGCACATTTCGATAGCTGCTGTCCTGCATTTTGTCACTTGTCTCAGTGACCTCTTCTTCTGCCTGATCTTCATCAGAATGCTTAAACTTTTGCAGCGCCTGCCTGTAAATATCATCACCCATTGCGTCCCGTTTCTCTTTTGGAGAATCGTTTTCCACAACGGCTGGTGTATGCTCGGCCGCTCTTGCTTCAGCAGGGTATTGCGCTTCGCTATTCCCCTCTTCTGGAGGGGCGATTCTTTCGGTTTTTTCTTGCTTCTCGGGTCCAGCTGAGGCGTTGCGGACGTTAAATGTAATAAGAGCCGCAATGACTATGACAGCAGCAATAATTGCTAGAATAATGGCCATTTTAACCTCTCCTTACTGTCCTGCTGTTAGGTTTCCTGTGACTTGGCTGACGCGTCTTCCTAAGGCGCGTCCAAGCTGAATACCTTCCTCAGACATTAACTCATCACTGTCAACCGGACAAGTGACGCCTGCCCCGTAATAAGAGCCGTACAGCGCGTTTTCCGGCACGTTTCCAGGCAGGCCGACAACGATCATGCCTTGGTGGAACATCGGTGTCATCAAGTTGTGCATTGTCATTTCCAAGCCGCCGTGTGTTGTTGCCGTTGTGCAGAAAACAGCGCCGACTTTGTTGATTAGCTCGCCTTCAGCCCATAAGTAGCCAAGTCTGTCGATCCAAGCCTTCAGACCGGAGCTAATTGTCCCGAAATGACCAGGGCATCCCCAAATAATCGCATCCATATCTTTCAGCTTGCGGATATCAGCCTGATCGACATGGTCGATCAGCACCTCAGCCGCCTCGTTTTCTTTCGCGCCTTCAGCAATCGCTTCTGCAAGAGCCTTTGTGTGTTCACCTTCACTATCATACACTACATAAATTTTCATTCAGGAAACCTCCTTGTACAGATTAAGATTCCTTCACTTCTTTAGGAGCCGGAAGCAATGAAAGCTCCTCTTTTTTCTTTTTACGCAATTTATCTTTTCTGACGTCACGCAGGAAGATACTTAAAATTAATCCTGCTACGCAGAATAATGTTGCCCACATAAAAGCGTCATTAATCCCCATGACGTTTGAATCGAGTGTCGCGTGTTTATAAATATGAGAGTAGACATACGTTTTCGCTGTCTCGTAGGAAACATTCATATTCACCATAATATTCGAAACTGCATTTTGGAACGCATGGAGGAAGTTCGGGTCCGCCGTGCTTGTTTTATCTGCAATTTGTGAGTAATGGAGTGTCGTACGGTTTGTATAAATCGTCGTGATTAAGCTTGTACCGATTGATCCGCTGATTTGGCGAAGCGTGTTGCTCATCGCCGTACCGTGGCTGTTCAGGCGGGCAGGAAGCTGGTTCATCCCCGCTGTCATAACGGGCATCATCAAGAGTGACATACCGAAGGCACGGATTGAGTAAATCAGCATGATGTGTGTATACGGTGTATCAATCGTTAATTGCGTATATTGATATGTTGTAACCACTGTCACGAGAAGTCCGATAATCGCGAGCGGTCTCGGGCCGAATTTATCAAACAAAATACCTGAGATCGGTGACATGATCAGCATGACAATCGCACCCGGAAGCAGAAGCAGCCCGGATTGCAGCGCCGTAAAGCCGACAAGATTTTGCAGGTAAATTGGCAGCAGGAACATACCAGTGTACAGCGCTACTGTAATGATGATATTAATGACACTTGATAGTGAGAAAATATCATATTTAAACACTCTGAAATCAAGCATCGGATCGTCATGGCGCAATTGCTGAACAACAAAAGCAACAATGGCTATGACACCAATAATAACTGTAGACAGGACGATCGGATCTGTCCAGCCGTCAGAACCTGCTTCACTGACTCCGTATAGCAAGGAGGCGAATCCGACAATGGAAAGAATCGCTCCAAGCGTATCGAGCTTGATTTTTTGCGGCTCCACCATGTTTTTAAAGATGAAGAAAGCCACAATAATAATAATGGCACCGATCGGCACAAGGCCGTAAAACATAATGCGCCATGTATAATTCTCAATGATCCACCCAGAAAGAGTCGGGCCCACCGCAGGAGCAAACATCATCGCAAGTCCGAAGATCCCCATTCCTTTCCCCCTGCTTTCAGGAGGGAAGATAAACAGAATGGTTGTCATCACGAGCGGCTGCAAGATACCTCCGCCCACGGCCTGAATCAAACGGCCGACCAGCATTGTGGAAAAGTTAGGTGCGATACCGCAGACTAATGTTCCGAGTGTAAAACAAAACATGGCGACGAGAAAGAGACTCCGTTGGCCAAATCTTGTAATCAAGAAGGCAGATAATGGAATCAAAACACCGTTAACAAGCATGTAACCTGTTGTGAGCCACTGAATCGTCGTTGCACTTACACCAAATTCAGTCATTAAGTGCGGCATTGCGACGTTAAGCAGCGTTTGGTTGAGTATTGCCAAAAACAACCCTGCCATTAGCACAATCAGCAATGACTTTGGGCTTTTTGCTTTATTTTCTTTGCCTATAGCCATCTAAGACAACCTCCTTTCATGGTTTGATGACTGATCTGTTTTACTCAGAAATCTTAACAGATGCATTCATACCAGGAAGCACCTTATCAGATGGGTTTTTGATTGAGATTTTCACTGGAACCTTTTGTGTAACTTTTGTATAGTTTCCGCTTGAATTTGTAGATGGAAGCATATCAAAAGTTGAATTTGTCGCATAACCGATCTCTTCTACAGTCCCGTCAAATGTTGTATTAGGATCTCCATCAACGACTACGTCTACACTATTACCTACTTCAACATCAGCAATATCTGTTTCTTTAATATTCGCAGTGATGTAGAGGTGGTCCATGTCAATTGTTTGGGCAATTGTTGTGCCAGCTTGTACTGTTTGTCCGTTTTTCACTTCGTTTTTCACAATTGTTCCATCCATGATGGATTTTACGTCAACAGATTGTTCACCTTTAATTTTTGCGACTGTGTCTCCTTTTTTGACTGTTTTTCCTTCTTCAAGGTCCCAGTCAGATACTTTGCCTGCTGCTGGTGCTGTAATGGCAGCCATATCGCCGGCTACTTTCGCTTCGTCTGTTTTGATAAAGTTTGTGCTTTGATAATAGTAATAAGCACCTCCGCCTATAATTGCAAGAACAACAATCAAACCGATAATGTTGGTCAGAATTAAACGTCCTCTATTCATTTTGTTTTCTCCTTTCGTTTCATCCTCTATCATTTTGCGGAACGCTGGTGAAATATGTGAGAAGTTTTTCATTACCGCTTTTCTGAACAGCCTTCAGCAAGCATCGTTAAGCTTCCGGCAAGCTTACGCAAATATTGAAGCTGGGATGTATCAAGCTTTTGGTACAAACCCGCGCCCATTTTTGCATATTGTACAGCGGCTTTTTCGATCAGTTCTTCCCCCTCTTCGGTTAACTGAATCATGACGATACGACGGTCATCCGGGCTGTCAAATCGATTCATCAATCGGCGCTTATATAAAATATCTGTCATCCGCGTCACTGAAGCAGGTTTAAGATCAAGCGACACCGCCAGCTTGCTTAGCGGGGTGCTTCCGCTTTGATGAATTTTAAACATCAGCAAGTATTGAAGGACTGTAATATCAAAAGACTCAAGCACAATCTCCAATATCTTCTTCTGTTTTTTATAAATCGCCCGAGACGTATCGAAGAGCTGTTCAAAAGTGAGCAAAGCACGTTCTGATTCAGTCAACTCGTTTTCACCTCATTCCTCAATAATAGTTCACAAGATAAAATATTAATAAATGAAAGGAGATTTGTCAAAGGAAAAATGTCTTTTCTTCTCGTATTTTTTTCGCAACCGTTTTCTTACTTTTATTAAATTAAAAAAAGCCCTGGAATGGGCTTTTCATTACGAAAATTGGCGGCTTACGCCAGGCTCTTCATTTTTGAAAAAGTTCTTCAATGCCTGAAACACATCAGACTTCTGTTTTAAAATATAGTACTTAAATTTATCGTCTTTCACATTTTTGTATGCAGACATTAACGTTGAATGCCTGTTGTACTGATTGACCTCTCCGTAGCAGAAAAGATTCGCTTTCTTCATAATATCATTGACCAATTTCACACAGCGCGCGTTATCAGATGTGAGGTTGTCACCGTCAGAAAAATGAAACGGGTAAATATTATAGCGGGCGGGATCGTACTTTTCATTAATCAGTTCAAGCGATTTTCGGTATACGGAAGAACAGATTGTGCCGCCGCTTTCTCCCTTTGAGAAGAAGTCCTCCTCCGACACGACTTTTGCTTCTGTATGATGGGCAATAAATTCAATTTCTACAGTCTCATACTTCGTCCGCAAAAAACGGGTCATCCAGAAAAAGAAGCTTCTGGCCATGTATTTTTCCCAAACACCCATACTGCCGCTTGTATCCATCATCGCTAAGACGACAGCTTTTGACTCGGGCTTTGTTATGTCATTCCACGTCTTATACTTCAGATCCTCCGGGTAAATCGGATAGAACGATGGCTTCCCTGACATCGCGTTTCGTTTAAAAGCTGACATCATCGTTCTTTTCTTATCAATATTACCGGTTAACCCTGTTTTACGGATATCATTAAATTCAATATCTGTATGAATGATATTGTCCCGCTCTTTTTGCTGGAGATTCGGAAGCTCTAGTTGCTTAAAAAGCGCTTCTTCTAAATCCATTAATGAAACTTCTGCTTCATAATAATCCTCGCCTGCCTGGTCACCGGCGCCCTGCCCTTTTCCAGGTCCCTGTTTTTTGTCTGACCCATCCCGGGCCACAACATCCCCAACCTGGCTGTCGCCTTCTCCTTGCCCCACATGTTTATTTTTATCATAGTTATAACGGATTTTATACTCATCCAGTGAACGGATTGGGATCTTCACTACATCTTTTCCATTAGACATAATAATGCTTTCTTCAGTCACGAGGTCAGGAAGATTGTTTTTAATCGCTTCCTGCACTTTTTTCTGGTGGCGCTGCTGGTCGTCAAAACCTTTGCGATGGAGGGACCAGTTTTCCTCAGAAATCAAAAAATGGCCGCTGTCATTTTGGGACATGAATTCCCCTCCTTACCCATTTGTGGTCGTGATACATACGTATTCCTGCTTGTTTCAGATTATGAAACAAGTCTTTCAAAAGATTTATATTCATCATATGCACTCAAACACAGTTCATTGACAAACTATTTAGAAAATGGGACAAAATAACCCGCCCTATTCGGACGGGTCACGTTGCTTATCGGTTCAGCAGGCTGCCGACATATTTCAGCAGTTCATTGGCGCTCGTCGAGTTGTAGCCGTGCTCATCAATTAAACGGGCGACGACTTCATTTACCTTTTTCAGCTGCTGCTCATCCGGCGTTTTGGTTGAAGTCGTAATTTTAACAACATCCTTCAGATCAGCAAACAACTTTTTCTGAATGGCTTCACGCAGTCTTTCATGAGAATTGTAATCAAACCGCTTTCCTTTTCTCGCATAGGCCGAGATGCGGATTAAGATTTCTTCGCGAAACGCTTTTTTGGCGTTTTCCGAAATGCCGATCTGCTCTTCGATAGATCTCATCAGCTTTTCGTCAGGGTTCATTTCTTCTCCCGTCAAAGGATCGCGCAGCTTGTTTTTATTGCAGTAGGCCTCTACGTTATCAAGGTAATTGTCCATAAGTGTTTTTGCTGATTCTTCATATGAATATACAAACGCTTTTTGAACTTCCTTTTTCGCAATGTCGTCATATTCCTTGCGGGCGGCAGAAATAAAATTCAAAAATCTCTCCCTGTCCTCACTCGAAATGGAAGGATGCTGATCAAGACCTTCTTTTAAGGAACGAAGAACATCAAGTGAATTAATCGATTCCATATTTTTTCTGATAATGGTTGAAGAAATCCGGTTGATCACGTACCGCGGATCAATGCCGCTCATGCCTTCATCATGATATTCTTTTTTCATATCCTCAACGTCGACAGAATTATAGCCTTCTACACTTTCTCCATCATACAGTCTCATTTTCTTGACCAGATCAATATCTGATCGTTTCGGTTCTTTTAATCGGGTGAGAATCGAGAACATCGCAGCGACCTTCAACGTATGCGGGGCAATATGAACATCCGACACATCGCTTTCCGCGATCATTTTTTCATAAATTCTCTCTTCCTCAGACACTTTCAAATTATAAGGAACCGGCATCACAATGATTCTTGAGTGCAGAGCTTCATTCTTCTTATTAGAAATAAATGAGCGATATTCCGTTTCATTCGTGTGAGCTACGATCAGCTCATCAGCAGAAATTAACGCAAATCGCCCGGCTTTAAAATTCCCTTCCTGTGTCAATGAAAGTAAATGCCAAAGAAATTTCTCATCACATTTCAGCATCTCCTGAAACTCCATCATCCCACGGTTCGCTTTATTCAGCTCTCCGTCAAACCGGTAAGCGCGCGGATCCGATTCTGAACCGTATTCAGCAATGGTTGAGAAATCTATACTTCCCGTCAAATCGGCAATATCCTGAGATTTCGGATCAGACGGGCTGAATGTACCAATTCCCGTTCGTTTATCTTCTGAAAAAAAGATGCGCTCAACCTTCACATCCTCAATTCTTCCTCCGTATTCTTCCTCCAGTCTCATGACATTTAATGGAGATAGACTTCCTTCTATTCTAATGCCGTATTCTCTGTAAAAGTCATCACGCAAATGATGGGGGATTAAATGCAAAGGATCCTCGTGCATCGGGCAGCCTTTAATCGCATAGACAGCCCCATTATCCGTCAGGGTGTATGCTTCGAGACCTTTTTTAAGCATCGTGACCAGCGTTGATTTACCGCCGCTCACAGGTCCCATCAGCAATAGGATCCGCTTTCTGACATCAAGCCGTTTCGCGGCCGGATGAAAATACTCTTCCACAAGACGCTCAAGTGATTCCTCAAGCCCAAACAGCTCGCGGTCAAAAAAGCTGTACTTCTTCCGTCCGTCAACCTCCTCTATCCCGCTGTCTTTTATCATATTAAAAACACGAGAATGAGCAGATTGCGCAACCATTGGATTTTCTTTTATAATCTGCAAATAATCGGCGAATGTTCCTTCCCATTTCAGCCGCTGCTCTTCCTCTCTGTACTGTTCAATTTTCTTTAATATATCCATAAGGACCTCCTCCATCATGTTTGTTGCACTATGCAAATAAGGTACTTTGATACAATCTATGCCGCCATCCCGTGATACATGCTTTGGTTTCTTAAAATAAAGATCCTTACACGGGCGTTGACAAGGCAGACTGTGACCGTTCATAATAAAGAAAATAACAGAATCATCCAGACTCGGGCATCACGGAAAAATTGAAGAGGGGGAGAGACGGTGAAAACAATCATCATGATGGGTGTCATTGTCACTTTTTTAGTATCAATTTTTACCGCAGGATACGAAAGCAAGCCGGGGAAAGAATAAAAAAGGGTGCTCTTCATAAGAGCATCCTCAGGCTGTCCAGAAAGCCTAGACAGCCTTTACCTTATAATCCATTCTGTATTAAAATAAAAGATAGACTCCAAAAGGACTGTATTTCTCATGTCCCATACAAGAAATACTTATCAAAACGCAGCCGAATTGTTCCCCTCGTCCCACTTGTCGAAGAGAATCATCTGCTTCGACAAATTATTAAGCACCTAAACTCCTTTTGTCATTTGAATAAGTTAAAACTAGCTACAGTGAAAACAAAAGCCGCCCCTCCACTTTACCGATTTTCAGACCTTCGATCATGCCATAGGGGCAGAAACGCCCCCCCTATTTACCGATTCACTCACCTTAAAGCCACTGCCATCGAGCATAAAAACTCAAGAAAAAGAGATCCACCACAGTACAACTGATCCAGAAAGTGGATATCTATAAAGCTATATTTTTGGCGTCATTGCCCTTAGATGAAATTCCCTTACGAACAGTGAAAAAAGACAATACTTTTTTCAAACTAGCAAACACTTACGCACTAAAAACAACTGATCACAAAGGGCTATCGTTCATAATAAATCAATCCCCAAATATGTTCCTCATGCCCGCCTGCTTAAGAACTGCATAGACTCAAAAAAACGAGAACATCATTACTCAACATGTATGGGTAGACCGTAAAGAAAAGGTCAGACAAAATCACTTGTCTGCCGCTTTAGGAAAATCCCTATATAATAATAAAAAAGAACAAAAACTTTGCGGATTTAAAACAGCTGCAACGGCTTCGATATTGCGGGTTGAGGGAATAACGGAATGTGAACAAGCAAATTCTCCCCAAAGCAGCATGCCGCAATATGAAGATGGTGAATTGATGTATGAAAATTTATATAACAAAAAAGCTCGTAGAAAAATATAGTTTTTTCTACAAGCTAGGAGTGCATCCTGATAACAATTTTTTGTATTGATATAGCGGACTGATGACAAGTAGTTAGTACTAAATTTCACCTAAATCTCACAGCGGACGATCTTTAGCCGTCCATCTTCTTCACTCTTAACGCTTATATTAAACACAACCCTACTCCTGAGTTTAGAAGTTGTTGTTGCATCTAATGTTTTCGCTATCCTGCTTCTCTGTAATAATCATCATACAATTGAAAAAAATTACCTAAAAGCATTTTATCTGTTATGGCATCTCAGTTAACAAGCTTCAAATAAATGAAATTCTGCAGCAGTATAATACTCATAATTGTAATTAGTTTATCCCTATTAACCAAAACAACTGAGTTAAAGAATTTTGTGTATACGAAATTAGACACCAATTAACTTTTTAAAAACTTTTTTTCACACACCCAGCTATATAGTTTATAATGATGTTTGCAGCTATATGTGAGGTGAATTGTTGAGATCCCTCAAGCCAAGGACTTACTTCCACAATATCCATACCTACTGTTGGTACAGATGAACAAATCTCAAATACACTATCTATGACCTCATAAGGAAAGAGACCATTAGGATTAGGTACACTGCATCCAGGAGCGTAAGCTTGATCAAAAACATCTATATCAATCGTAAAATAAATCGCGTCAGATTTCTTGAGAATATGATTGACAGCCTGCTCTATTACCGCTCTTCTTCCTTCTCTCCGCAAGTCGTATACGGTTTTAATCAAAGCACCTCTTTCTTCTAATTCACGCATATAATAATCTGAATAAATAGGGGCTCCAATTCCGATCAACACTAATGATTCATAATCTATTGAATCTTCAAGGGTTTTGAGCCAATGTCCTGAATGTTCTTTCCCTATAACCGGTTCACGAAAATCAAAATGAGTGTCAAACATAATGACACCAAATCTCTGATCTATCAGTCTGGTTTTCATTCCTCTAATAATCGGATCTGTAATCGAATGATCACCTCCCAAAAAAATCGGTGTCACACTTTCTGATATACCACTTACAGTCCGCTCAATATTCTGATAAGATTGTTTAATGTCATGAACAATATCTACAAAACCTAAATCGACAAATCTTGTATTTTCGATTGACACTCGTTTATCTGAACAATATAAACTGTAACTATTTAAAGTATCCATAATCATCTGAGGCCCAATTCTCGTACCTGGTCTATGGCTGACAGCGTAATCAAAAGGAATACTCAAAAATTGAAACTCAGCCTTGCCTTTCTTATTCTCTAAATTCCAATGATCTGAAATCCATTTTACAGTCTGATCGTTGACAACACGAGTTTTATGAATCTCCATTTTATTATTCACTCCTATTTAGTGTCTGATGTTGAATCCAAAATGATCGGGCTGCTAAAAATATATCAGTATTTGAGATGAACGCCGCCTGCAGGTTGTATTGATGAATAGAAACGTCTCCAATTTCCATTGTAAATTCTCTTTCTATATGCTGACGTGCTTTTATATCAATTTTTTGAATAGGATGATCTATTTTAAAATTATATTTTGCACTTCTACGTACAGCCAATAATGCATATCCCTTGTATCCATATTCAGAGTCATTGACAATCTTGATTTTCACTTTCACAATACTTTTTCTGCATGCCTTATCTTTCAATAAAATGTGCAAAGATAATAAAGAACTGGGCTTATCTTCTATTCCGCCACAGTTTGTGCATATTCGTTCCATCCGATAAAGTGATGGTTTCATAATATGTTCTAAATATCGATCAACTAACACTTCTCCGCATATATAGCACATACCGGTTGTTTCTGCAGGGCGGAGAAGAAAACTTTTTTGATAATGTTCTGAAAATCTAAAAGAATGATTTACAAGTGCGTTCTTCATTTCTTCGGCTATTTCTAAGTCTATTTGATCAACTTCTTTTAAAAACTTATGACAAGACTTGTATAGTTTGTCAATACTAAAGTTATCCGTAAACGAAACTTTAAATAGGCGTGAAATGTTTAATAGCCGATTATCTAAATTTTTTTTCGTCCTTGCAACACTTTATTCGGATATAGTTTAGCAAGGCCTAGAGAAGGAGATAGATTTTGTTCAATTCGCCTATAAGCTCTCGAGATAAATTCAAAAATATCATTGAAATTGATAATTTGAACTTCGGCTTCAACTTTCTGTTCTTCATATCCATAAATAAAAATATAAAGAATCTTGGAGTTATCTGAAAGAACAACAGAAACAAAAAAGTTCTTTACACTCACCTTAACAATAAGCAAAGACTTTTTATAAGCCTCAATAACTTCCTCTGAAGTAGATTGAAAAACACCAAAGCCTGATCTTATCTCCACCATATTACTTCCAAAATTCAGTTCTTCGGTTGGTGAAATATCTGTTTTTGAATAAGGCCGTGTTTCAGGATCTCCAATTAAATGAAATACCCCTTCGGATGGTTCATATTGGTTGAAAAATAAAGATTTATTCAACAGGTAGATTGTTTCTCCAAGCGAAAATCCTGCCTTTATTAACCGCAAGTAAAAGAGATTCTCTACTCCGTGTCCATCTTTCCATCTTACTGCCCCGATAAAGCTTTCGGCTTTTCCCTCCAAAATCGAATACGCTATATTAAAAATCGAGTCAAAATCACCATTTTTAAATCTAAGTGAGCCGCACGAATTCATAAATATATGACGAGCCTTTATGGAGTACGCCGATAATGCGATTCCGTCTCTTTTAAAAAAACAAGCTTCGTCTTCTTCCATACAGGAAGGAAGTGGTCCTTTTATCAAGTGATGCTCAAGATTTAAAAAATAACTTTTGCCACATATATAGTCATTATTCAGATGAACAAGATCACTCATTCCATGGGAAGTAATCGCTAGTATCCCTACTTGATTACAGCGTTCCACAAACTCTTTTGATAACTCTTTATATGGCGGTACAATAAGATCCTTCGGAACAGTGAGCGAATCATTTAAAAACGCGTCACATAACAGAGCTTGAGGAGATATCTCAGATTTAGCATGATAATATCTTTGTTTAGCATCCAAGAATGTCATGATCTCTAAGTTTCTTGCATGTAAAAAACCAAAACTTTCTGTTTCTAAATCAGGAAAAATACTTTTTTTTCCTCGAAACTTTTCAGAATTATCACGTAACACAGCAATATCATAATCATCCACTTCTTCTGAAACAATATAAAAACTCTCTGCACCTTCAGGGAATGAAGTATTGGATATGTCATGAATACAATCTAAAGCAAAAAACTGTCTTCCATAAGCCAAGGCCCTTAATCCAGCTAAAACTGATCCGCTCCCTACTCCCACTACATATGACTTTGACAGCTGGTGTTTCTTTAATTGTTTGAATAGCTTATATATATGTGATTCAAGATCTTTGAACTTCTTCGTTTTGATATATTGATATAGTTCTAAGGATAGATCCATGTATTCATGACCAACTTTACCTCTATAAATATCCCAAGAGAATCCATGCATCGTTAATAAGGAGCCCATTGTATCAGGGTGAGTTGTGAGCACAGGAAAAAATTCTGATTCATTTTGTTCGATAAGAGATTTAAGGTAAAGTGCATAGTATTCGATTTCGTTAGTAATCAAAATAAAATGGCGCATCAGTATTGTCCCCTATTCGTGATTAACAATTAGTTTGGCAACCTGCGCAGCGTCATAAGCCTGCTTTAATGCTTCTTCAGGAGAATCTGCTTGTGTGATAATATGGCCTACGATATCTCCATTCGATGTTGGAGGCGAATAAACACTTCCAATTTCACCCGTTATTTCAAGAAATGCGACTCCTTTCCTTCTTAGAATTTCTTCAGGATTTTCAATGCCGCCAAAAACCCCTCTCTCCTTCACCCACAATCCATAAAGAGCCCCTGCTTTTTTAAAGTTTGGGCGCCATTCAACATTGCTGCCAAGGGCTATCTCAACAACATATTTTAAAGGACTGATACCATAAGCCAGTTCAATAACATGACTCCCTACTTTATCACCTATCAGCCTCGGATTTATCTCTATTATTTTCACATTACCATTTTCAATGCGACACTCTGTATGGATAACTCCACAGTCAATTTCAAGACATTGCAGAGCTTTTTTCACTTCATCAAAAAGAGACTTCGTTTCTTCATCGTCTGATGGAAAAGAAGCAGCAACTTCTGCAAAGTGCCCTCTTTCCACTCCTTCAAGTACATTTTTAGTAATACCTATTAACTGAATCTCCCCTCCTTTATGCTGCATTGTTTCGACACTGTACTCCCCTCCATTAATGTATCCCTCTAACAATACTCCTGCCGCAATTGACTGTCCCGATTCATTCACCATCCAAGAAGTCGAATGTTCCATATAATTTAGCAGTTCTTTTTCCGAGTCAATCAGTTTTACATGTAAAGAATCATTTAAATCCTGGGGTTTGGCTATAATGGGATATCCCCATTCATTAGCTATTTTCAATGCCTCATGTTTTGTTTTAACCAATTGAAAAGCAGGGTTCAGGTGGGGATAACATTCACTTAATTTTTTTCTCATTTTATATTTATTTCGAACATTTAATGCTGCTTGAAACGATATTCCGGGCAATTTTAAAGTCTCAGCTGCAAGAGCTGCTTGAGGAACATAGAAATCTGCAGTAGTGGTAATTCCATCAATTTGCTTTTCTTGATTTAGGGAAAGAACATTGTTTATCAGGTCTTCATAATCATTAGTATTGCAGACAATAATATTATCAGCTGTGTTCAAAATATCAGCTGAATATTGATTGGGATTTCTAACAGCCAAACTTACTGTATACCCTTGGCTTTTTGCGTAATCATTTGCTTTTGCCCCTGCTCCGGTCGTACTGGCTTCAATAAATAAGATATGTTTAGACATTTTTTTCACCTCTGTTTCCATCAATATGATATACATTTTGATTTGAGAATAAGTTCCTGTAACCCCATAAAGATACAATTAGTAGAATAAGACCTGAATAGAAAATAACCCAGTTTGCAGTAATTGAGAAAAGACTAATTAAGCTTCCAGCGACCAATGCTCCAACAATAGAAGCAGATCTTGATAAGATTGATTCTAGAGCAAACACATGAATCACTTCCTCTTTTTGAACACTTGTTTGCAATAGAGTTCGCACTGCTATGCTATACATCATGTTGAATAAACCTATTATTGCCATTAAGAGATACACTAAAGGAATGGAAGTTGTTATTCCAATAACTATCATACATATTCCCATTCCTAGATAACCACATACTCCCAACGACCGCTCAGAAATACGTATAAAGTTCAATGCTATTAACATGCCTGTACATATTGCAAATATAGACTGAATCATCTCCATATGACCGATTGTAATACTATCGACTTGGAGATATTGCTTAGCATAAACTACAAATATAGCAATAAATATCCCAACAGCGCCTCCTGCTAATGCTTCTCCAAATACTAAAAAGGAAGTTTGCTTTTGCTTGGATACTCGAATACTCATCTTCCAAAAATAAGACAGAGTGAACTTACTATTATTTTCTGATACATCCTTAGTCGACTTTATTGATTTGATCATTAACATTACAAAACCTGATACAAAAAAAGTCAAAGCGTTGCAAAAAAAGATCCACTCAAGAGAAAGGTAGTGGTACGCATATCCCCCTAAACCTAACCCAATCGCCATTGCTGTAGCTTCAAAGGTCTGATCAAGTGAATTAAATTTCTTCAATTGACTTTTGTCAACCAATTGAGTGATTAACTCTATTCTTGTAGGCCTAAAAAACGTAGAAAAGATATTGATTAAGAAAAACATACAATATATGAGATACGTGGAATTATATCCGTATATCTCCACAACAGTAAGAAATAGCAATATGAAAAAACGACCCGCATCATAAAGTATAACCAATTGTTTAGGACTGAAATATCGACGTAACACGCCTGAGAAAAAACCAAAGAAGTTTGGCAATTCTGTTAGAATAAACACCACGCTTACTTCAAAAGCAGATCCAGTCAAATCAAAAACTAATAAAGGCAAAACAATAAGTAGTAAACTGTCTCCTGCTATAGATATACTTTGACTGCCTATTAAAATCCAAGCAGCTCGGTTAGATTTCACAGCTTCACCACCAAAATATACTATGGAGAGAGAAGCTGTAAGAAACTTCTCTCACTATAATTTACTTATCTTGCGAACTGTTCACAAGCTCGTTTTTATTTTCCCTATGATATAGCCCCTTTAAAAGCACTTCATCCACAGCATTGTTTTTTATTTCCCACTCTTTATATTCTTCTAATTTACGGTCAAAACCTTTCAGCTCAGTTTCATCCCAGACCCTGCTGCGAACTTCACAGTGCCCCTCTTGCTCTTCCTCTCGAACATGCTTTGCATATTTAGCATTCCAAATTTCTTCAAGTGTATTCACTCTTATGTGTCCCAAAAAACGACCTAAGCCATTACAATCGTAAACTTCTCCATACAAATTCACAAACAATCCCACATTCACTTGTCTGCATTTATATCCGCCTGCCATTGGCAGCGAAGGAGTATAATCTAACCCAAACTCCTCCCTATCAATCTGATAAAAATGTTCAATAAATTTTTTTGCTCTGTTTTTTTCATAAAGCTTGGATTTTCGGTCTGCTAGCCCTTCTGGTATTAATGTAGAAATATAATGATGAACATTATTTCTTCTGCACCATCGATAAATATGGCTTAAATCATCTATATCTTCGTTTTGAGGCGCAATTACAATATCTATAGCAAGTCTTGTAGGTATACTTTCGGTAAACCCTTTTTTTACAAGCTTATTTAGTATTGTTTCTACATATGCTCCATATCCTTTAACTTTAACAATTTTGTCGTTAACCTCATGACTTGTCGAGTTGTATTTTAGAAAAATAGTTGCACCTAAGTTATATAATCTGTCTATAGAGGCATCATCAAGATGCCATCCGCTAGTAAAGATAACCGGCGTCATACCGTTCTCATACACAAATTCCATTACCTCCCAGAATCCTTCATCTATCATTGGCTCACCAGATCCTGGGAATTCGACAGTCCGTGCTCCAAGAGCTTTTGCTTGCAGAATCAGATTTTTTCGATCTTCAGTTGTTAATTTTGTGCGCCCCTCCTGCTGAAAACGGTCTGGCGTTCTGTCACAGTAGTAACAATGCAATTGGCATTCACTTGTAAAATCCATGTCCAAAAGTAATAAACGGTTGTTTTTTTTCGCTTCCTCTACCTCTTGTTTAGAAAAATCAATCCCGTTTGCCCATAAAGATTCAATTTTCTTTTTAGCTTCTCTAAGGTGCAGGTCTGTAGTTAACACTTCCTCAAGCATTTCCACTACCCCCTTAAAAATAAATCACATAAACATATTATACATTTATTACAATTTTTTCAATGAAATTAATGTGACAATATTTAGACTTATCCGAACGTTTCTAGAAAACACTTTTTGGGGCTATCTTGACATCTCTCCTGTGAAAATATAATGAAACAGTTAAACAGTAGTCACAATAGAATTGATAATTAGCTGTTTCTTAAGCATTTCTTGCAACACAAAAAAAATCCGCCCATCATCATGAGCGGATTTACTACTACTTCAAGTCACGGTAATTTTGCTGGCGCAGCGCTTCATAAACAAGAATGGCCGCGGTGTTGGACAGGTTTAACGATCTCACGTGCTCTGTCATCGGAAGACGCAGACAGCGGTCCATGTTATTTTGGATTAACTCCTTTGGCAAACCGCTTGTTTCTCTTCCGAACACGAAGAAATAATCCTCGTCAAGATCAGTGTAATCAAACGATGTATGAGGCTGCTCGCCAAATTTCGTAATAAAGAAAAACTGGCCTTTTTGATATGCCTCAAACAATTCCTCTAACGAATCATGATACACAACGTTAACAAACTCCCAATAATCGAGCCCGGCACGCTTCAGCATTTTATCATCCGTTGAAAAGCCGAGCGGACGAATCAGGTGGAGCGTTGTATTGGTTGCTGCACAAGTACGTGCAATATTCCCTGTATTGGCGGGAATTTCTGGTTGATATAAAACGACATGTAATGCCACAATGTTCACCTCTGATTTTCTTATCCGCCCACCATTATAACATTAATTACTCTTTTGTCGTATCATCAATGATATGAAAAAATGTATATCGGATGGATGGCGTGTATGCCGTAGAATCCTCGTATGACCAATACCTCATTCTGCTGTCATAGGACTGGGCGTTAACAAGCGGCATATTGCCTTTGTCCTTCGCCACGACAATCGTTGTATGATTAAACCGGCCGTCTCCTTCAAAGTCATAGCAAATCACATCACCCGGCATCAGTTCCTCCGCTGATTTCACCCGCACCGCACGCAGGCCGGCCTTTGAATTCGACAAATACATTTTCATAGAATGAGCTACCGTCCAGCTGTAGCTCCATGAGCTTTGTTTCATCCACCAGCCTGATCCTCTGTTCGGATGGCCGCGCATCGGCGCGCCTCCCGCATGAAGACATTGAGAAATAAAATTCGTACAGTTATCGCTGAAATTTTTATAAGCCGGGTTGCGCTTGTTCCAATGTTTCTCAGCATATTGCACAGCGCCGAGACGATCGTATTGAAAGGCCCTGCCAAATGCTTCCCTTTCCTCTTGAGAATAGTCAATAATACTGGTCCCTTCATGAAATCCAGCCGGCTTTTTCGCAATTTCCTGATCACGAATCAAAATATGATCATAAAGGAAAGCCATCCGCTCCTCTATGTGCTCTTCCATATACAAGCTGTCGTCCTGCTCCTTATACACGTATTCATAATGGATGGTATACGTAAGGCAGGTCGTTCCGTCATCCTCAACCCGCGTATGGCCAATGACCGCCTTCGCTTTCGCTTTTACGATGTCAACTTTACGTTTTTCCAGAAGCCTCTTCTTCCGCTCCATAACTTCAAGGTCCCCGACTTCAGACTCCTGTCTCATCGCATACCCGTTAACCAGATAGCTCAGCCGCTCCTCTGCCAATTGTTCTAAAATGTGCTTCAAGCTCACCCCACCCGCCATACTTTTTGTAGAGAAAAAACACTTGGATGCATCTCATCTCAAGTGTTTTTTCCTTCTGTTCTATACGTATGTCAGGACAAGCCTTGTTTAGTCATGCCCGAAGCGTTTAGCAACCCAATTCCTTTTTCAATTTCCAGCTTCGCCTCTTCATCCTTCTCTTTTTCCAGCGCTTTTCCAAGCTCTTCCGCGTATGCGCGGTCTCCAATTTTCCCGATCGCCCATGCAGCTGTTCCTCTGATCACAGGACGCGGGTCCTTATGCATCAAATCCGTCAATTCAGGCAGCGCGGACTCATCTTTAAAATGGGCAAGAGCGAGGATGGCGTTTCGCTGTATCGGTTTCTTCCCTCGCCAAGAACCCGAGACATGCCCGAATTTCTCTTTAAATTCCCGGTTGCTGATGGTTAAAAGCGGCTTCAATAACGGCTTGGCAATCTCAGGGTCAGGCTCCATTTCCGGATGAAGATGAAAATCCTTCCCTTTATTAAGAGGACACACCGTTTGGCACGTATCGCACCCGTACAGACGATTTCCAATCTTTGTCCGGAATTCATCAGGCAAAAATCCTTTCGTCTGGGTCAGAAACGAGATGCAGCGCTGCGCGTTCAGCTGTCCCGGATTTACCAGCGCCCCCGTCGGGCAGGCGTCCAGACATTTCGTGCAGGATCCGCACATATCTTCAATCGGCACATCAGGCTCAAAAGGTATATTGGTAATCATTTCTGCCAAATATACATAAGAGCCATACTCAGGCGTTGTGATCATACAGTTTTTCGCACTGAATCCGATGCCGGCCCGCTCTGCAACGGCCCGATCAGATAATTCGCCAGTATCGACCATTGACTTCGTTCTGATATCCTCATGCTTGCTTCTCAAAAATTCCTCGAGCTGATCAAGTTTTCCCCTCAGCACATCGTGATAGTCTTTGCCCCAGGAAGCTCTGCAAAAAATGCCCCTGCGCTCCGTTCTCGTGCTTCTCGGCGCATCCTTCATTCTGGAAGGATATGCGAGGGCAATCGCCACAATTGATTTCGCTTTCGGCAAAAGCAGCGTCGGCGTCACCCTTTTCTCGATATCTGGCTCTTCAAAGCCGGAGAGATAGCCTAGTGATTCTTGAAGAATCAAACGGTCTTTTAAACTGTCAAATGTATCAGCGGTCGTAAAACCAATCTTGTCCACGCCAATGCTTTTCGCATATTCAATTAATTCTTCTTTGAGCTGATAAACGTTCATGTTTTGCACAGCCTCCTTTCTTTGTGATAAAACGATACAGCGTTTATAATAGGTTGATATCCCGTATCTGGAGTGAATGCTTGTGAATATTAAACTAGATTCTGTTATTACTGAACGTGCGGCCGGCTTACATGCGGCAGCAGTGATTTATGAGAATATCGAGGTCGGCTCCTCACCGCAAATGCTGAAAGGCAGGCTTCGCCTATTTCAAGAATCCCTGTTTTTCGATTATGCGGACGGCGGAATATCTGATGCCCCCTTTGTCAAGGAATGGCAGGAACTCTTTAAACAGCTGACCCCTGCATTTGAGGGAGAAACAACACCAATGGAGGACATGCTGATCCCAATATCTAAAGAACAATTCAAAGAAAGCAAGGATTCAGCCCATGACACCACCGATTTTTTCGCATTAAAATATTCTATGCCCATTATGATTTATGATGCCGGAAAGCTTCATGAGCCTGTCCGAATCTCATTGGGAGAAAAAGAAAACATCCTGCTATTCTCTGATGAAAACGGCATATTCGGCGATTTTAAAAACAGCGTCAATCGCTTTCCCGTTACTAACGAGACCAAGAACATGCTGCAAATCATCTTTTTCCCGCCTTCCATTGAAAAAAGCAGCGCTGTTAAACTCTTATCATCATTAACAAAAATGTTTGAACAAATTCATGGCGGCACCCATACAGTACATTGGCTTATGTAAAAGAACACAGTGAAAGTGTTCTTTTTTACATAAAAAAACGCAATACCTCGTTTATCTAAGAAACGAAACACTGCGTTAATAACGTATGTATGGAGCGGGTGATGAGAATCGAACTCACGACATCAGCTTGGAAGGCTGAGGTTTTACCACTAAACTACACCCGCATTTTTGATTGTCAGCAACAGTATCGCTCTGACTTTTTTTATATTACATGTTTATTGCTTTTTCGTCAAGGGAATATAAAAATTTTGTCGAAAAAATGTCTTCTTTTTGCAAATATGTTAAGTCACATTTACAAAATGTTAAGTGTACTATACAATATAAGCAAATGAGATTGTGAAGGGGACAGACGTCATGATGAAAAACAAAGTAAAAGAGCTGAGGGCACGTTTGGGATATTCTCAGGAAAAACTCGGAGAAACAGTCGGCGTCACAAGACAAACGGTAGCAGCTATCGAAAAAGGCGACTATGTCCCCTCACTGCTGTTAGCACTGAAAATCTGTAAAGCCTTCTCCATGAAAATGGAGGATATCTTTTGGTTAGAGGAGGAAAACTAAGATGAGCATGAAAACAAAAGCAGCTTTTCAACTTGTATTATTTGCCCTTGCATGCTGGACGCTGATATCATACTTTAAAGCCTCGGAAGGCATAGCAGCCTTTTCCCGTACAAAGAGCGGTGAAATGGTGTTTGAATTAAACCTCACTCCCTTTATTCTGTTTGTTGCGGCGGCTTCGGTTTATTTGTACTTGCATAAGAAAAGCCGTCCTGCCAGAAAGCAGCTTCTACTGCCTGATGAATTTGAGGAGCAGGATGAAAGAGAGCAAATGTTGACGGCAAAAGCATGCCGCGCATCCTATATCGCCGTCTACTTCTCGCTTCCTGCCGCAGCAGTTCTTCTCATTTTTTATCCGCTTTTTCAATCACGTATTCCGTTTTTCCCTATTATTATTGTGTTCATCATCATGATTATCCAGCACCTATCCTATGTCATCTCTTTCAAGAAAAACGAAAAAAACTCCGGCTCGCTGTAATGGGCCGGAGCTTCTTCTTACCAGCTCGATTTTTTCACACCGGGAATCTGGCCTTTATGGGCCAGCTCCCTGAAAGCGATTCTGGACATTTTAAACTTTCTCATATATCCTCTCGGGCGCCCCGTTACCATGCAGCGATTGTGGAGCCTCCCCGGTGCTGAATCTCTCGGCAGCTTGCTGAGTGCCTCGTAATCTCCTTTTTCTTTCAGCTCGCGTCTAATAGCCGCGTATTGTTCAACAAGCTGCTGGCGTTTTAACTCTTTTGCCACTTTGGATTTTTTCGCCAAGATATAGCCTCCTTTATTAAACAAATCGAAATAGTTACGATTTAAAATATACCATGCACGATTCAAAAAAAGCAAGCACACTGTTTTACAAAACAGACGGCCAAAAGCCGTCCGTGTTTAATCGTGCAATTTCACATAATAAAGCAAGACATCTTGATATTTAATTAAGTCTTTTTTACGGTCAGAGGTACTCATGGTTTCTTTGGAATCTTTTATACTGCTGCCGATCAATACAGGTTTTTCAAAAGAAATCGGCTGAGCCGATGAAATATTCTGAGCCATCTCCTGTACCGTGCTGCCATCACGCCGAAACGACGAAGCAGCCGCAATATTCCCTTGTTTATCCACAATCCCAAAATGAACGGTGGTCAATTTATTCTTCCCTTCTCCCTCCTCATTCTCAAAGTAAACAAATTGTAATGAATCGGGTTTTTTCTCAGAGTAGTCTTCACTTACCGGTCCGATAGTTTCAGTAAGCTTTCCGTTTTGATAATGCTCTATATACATTTCGGCTCCAGAAATGTTATTGCTGATATTTGCAACCTCGGCAGTGAATGTTTGTGAGGCTGCAACATCTATTCTGTTTTTTTCGAGATCTGACATATCCGCCTCTTTGATTTCCATTAGTTTTGTATCTTCGCATGCTGACAGCATAGTGAACAGGCAAATGATTGTTGCGCTAATCAATGTTTTCAGAAAAACCGCTCCCTTCTTTACATAGCATACCATGTTTAGAGGCTGTGTTTTCCTAAAACCGCAACCTATTTATCACTTACTCTGCTTGTTTCGCAAATAGAGAAGAAAAAAATCAATCCCATAATTTTTTTCACCCTCCCTAAAAGATTGATATGACAAGGGCTCACCTGTATTTTCAATATTAGATATCGCTTAATAGAGATATTTATTTTATAATAATTATAAAATAATATTGACTTTTTTATTGGAGATGATATTATATTTTTATAAATTCTAAGAGGTGATCATATGAGCTCAAACAAACTGACAACTAGCTGGGGCGCTCCGGTTGGAGATAACCAAAATTCAATAACTGCCGGTTCTCGCGGACCAACTTTAATCCAAGATGTACATTTACTTGAAAAATTGGCCCATTTCAACAGAGAACGTGTTCCTGAACGTGTTGTACATGCCAAAGGAGCAGGCGCTCACGGATATTTTGAAGTGACAAACGATGTCACAAAATACACAAAGGCCGATTTCCTTTCTGAGGTCGGCAAACGCACACCGCTTTTCATTCGTTTCTCAACCGTTGCCGGTGAACTTGGCTCGGCTGATACAGTTCGCGATCCGCGCGGATTTGCAGTTAAATTTTATACTGAAGAAGGAAACTACGACATCGTCGGGAACAATACACCTGTATTCTTCATTCGCGATGCGATTAAGTTCCCTGATTTCATCCATACACAAAAAAGAGATCCAAAAACACACTTAAAAAACCCTACTGCGGTTTGGGATTTCTGGTCACTTTCACCAGAATCACTGCATCAAGTGACAATCCTGATGTCTGACCGCGGGATTCCTGCGACACTTCGCCACATGCATGGCTTCGGAAGCCATACATTCAAATGGACAAATGCCGAAGGCGAAGGCGTGTGGATTAAATATCACTTTAAAACAGAACAAGGCGTGAAAAACCTTGATGTCAATACTGCGGCAGAAATTGCCGGTGATAATCCTGATTACCATACAGAAGATCTTTTCAATGCGATCGAAAACGGAGATTTCCCTGCATGGAAACTATATGTGCAAATCATGCCTTTAGAAGATGCCAATACGTATCGCTTTGATCCGTTTGATGTTACAAAAGTTTGGTCTCAAAAAGACTATCCATTAATCGAGGTCGGACGTATGGTTCTCGACAGAAATCCTGAAAACTACTTTGCAGAAGTAGAACAAGCGACATTCTCGCCTGGAACACTCGTGCCTGGCATTGATGTTTCTCCTGATAAAATGCTTCAAGGCCGGCTGTTTGCTTATCATGATGCACACCGCTACCGTGTCGGTGCAAACCATCAAGCACTGCCAATTAACCGCGCACGCAACGAAGTGAACAATTATCAGCGTGACGGACAAATGCGCTTTGACAATAACGGCGGCGGATCTGTATATTACGAGCCAAACAGCTTCGGCGGTCCGAAAGAGTCACCGGAGGATAAACAAGCAGCATATCCGGTAGAAGGAATCGCTGACAGCGTAAGCTTTGATCACAACGATCACTACACACAAGCCGGTGACCTCTACCGTTTAATGAGCGAGGATGAGCGTGCCCGCCTTGTTGAAAATATCGTTAACGCCATGAAGCCGGTAGAAATTGAAGAAATCAAACTTCGCCAAATCGAGCATTTCTACAAAGCGGATCCTGAATACGGAACACGCGTGGCTGAAGGCCTTGGATTGAAAATCAAATAAAATTATTAATAGAATTGCAAAAACCCGCTGTACATAGCGGG
>NZ_JXAQ01000023.1:0-1162 GCF_000815295.1 Bacillus sp. MSP13 | reverse complement strand
TCAGGCTGTCGAGAAAATCTCGACAGCCTTTATTTTTCCTTAAAATATCCATTCTTCTGTAATAAAATAAAAGAAAGACTAAAAAGGACGGTGTCTTTCTTATGTTCCACACAAGAAATTCTTCTCAAAACGCAGCTGAATTTGTTCTGCTTGACCAACTCGTCGAAGAGGATCACCTGCTTCGAAAAATTGATAAACACATCGACTTCTCTTTTATCATTGAAAAGGTTAAGCCTTACTACAGCGAAAACAAAGGCCGCCCCTCACTCGACCCGCTGATTTTATTCAAAATGATGTTTATCGGCTACCTCTACGGTATCCGTTCAGAAAGACAGCTTGAAAAAGAAATTTACTACAATATGGCGTACAGATGGTTTTTGGGCCTGAATATCAATGACCCAGTTCCGCACCACTCCACCATCAGCTGGAACAGACGCACCCGCTTTAAAGATACAACGATTTTCCAAGACATTTTTGATGAGATCGTTCTTCAGGCCATCAATCATGATATGGTGGGCGGACGTGTCCTTTTCACTGATTCAACTCATCTGAAAGCCAATGCCAACAAGCACAAATACACAAGAAAAACGATTGAACAGGATACACAAAACTATATCGAAGATTTAAATGAAGCCATTCAAGAAGATCGGGAGGAGCACGGAAAAAAGCCATTACCAGCCAAAGAGGAGGTGAAAGCTGAAAAAGAGATCCGCCACAGTACAACTGATCCTGAAAGTGGATATATGTATCGTGAAAACAAACCGGAGGGTTTCTTTTACTTAGATCACCGAACAACGGATATGAAACATAACATTATCACCGACGCCTATGTCACGCCTGGAAATGTCCATGATTCTGTGCCCTATCTTGACCGATTAGATCACCAAATTGCACGATTTGATTTTGAAGTAGAAGCCGTCGCTCTTGATTCTGGTTATTTGACGACTCCGATCTGTAAAGGATTAGCTGACCGCCATATTTTTGGCGTTATTGCCCATAGACGATATCACCCTACTAGAGGCTTGTTTCCAAAATGGAAGTTTCATTATGACAGTGAACAAGACAGATACATTTGCCCGAACCAGCAAACACTTACATACTCAACAACTGACCGAAAAGGCTACCGGTCATATAAATCAAATCCTGAAACCTGTTCCGCATG
>NZ_JXAQ01000001.1:0-10438 GCF_000815295.1 Bacillus sp. MSP13 | reverse complement strand
CCCGCTGTACATAGCGGGTTTTTTATTTGCGCACTTCGTATGTCCTCCATGTGAGCATCACCTATCGTTTGCTTTCAAACAAAAAAGCCCTTATCTAAAAGATAAGAGCCTTAAGTGCCCAATGAGGCTGGAACACGTTCGCAGTCAATCTTTTATTTGTAAAGCTGGCTGCCTTGATTTACAAATTCTTCGGCCTTTTCTTTCATCCCCTCTTCAATAGCCTCCCATTCGCTCAGCTCTTTGTCCTTCGCATAGTCACGGATATCCTGAGAAATTCTCATGCTGCAAAACTTCGGTCCGCACATTGAACAGAAATGAGCTGTTTTCGCTCCTTCTGCCGGCAAGGTCTCATCATGGTATTCAAGCGCTCTTTCCGGATCAAGAGATAAATGAAACTGGTCTCGCCAGCGAAATTCAAAGCGGGCTTTCGATAAAGCGTCATCACGTGTTTGCGCTCCGGGATGCCCTTTTGCAAGGTCTGCGGCGTGCGCAGCAATTTTATATGTAATGACTCCTTCACGAACATCATCACGGTTTGGCAGCCCCAAATGCTCCTTCGGCGTTACATAACAAAGCATTGCTGTCCCATACCAGCCGATCATCGCCGCTCCGATCGCTGAAGTAATATGATCATAGCCCGGCGCTATATCTGTTGTCAGCGGCCCCAAGGTGTAAAAAGGCGCTTCTTTGCAGATGTCCATTTGTTTGTCGACGTTCTCTTTGATTTTATGCATCGGCACATGCCCAGGTCCCTCAATCATCACCTGAACATCATGCTTCCAGGCAATTTGCGTCAGCTCCCCAAGTGTCTCTAATTCAGCAAACTGCGCTTCATCATTGGCGTCAGCGATTGATCCAGGTCGAAGCCCGTCTCCCAGAGAAAAAGCAATGTCATACGTTTTCATAATCTCACAGATCTCTTCAAAATGGGCATAGAGAAAGCTTTCCTGATGATGAGCCAGACACCATTGTGCCATAATCGCTCCCCCGCGTGATACGATTCCCGTCGTCCGTTTGGCTGTTAACGGCACATACCGCAGCAAAACACCCGCGTGAATCGTAAAATAATCCACTCCCTGTTCAGCCTGCTCGATCAGCGTGTCACGATAAATCTCCCACGTTAAATCCTCCGCTACGCCGTTTACTTTTTCAAGCGCCTGATAAATTGGAACCGTTCCTACAGGCACAGGGCAATTGCGGATAATCCATTCACGCGTCGTATGAATATCTTTTCCGGTCGATAGATCCATCATTGTATCCGCTCCCCAGCGGATAGCCCACGTCATTTTTTCCACTTCTTCTTCAATGGATGACGTAACCGCCGAATTCCCAATATTCGCATTAATCTTCACATGAAAATTCCGGCCGATAATCATCGGTTCACTCTCGGGGTGATTTATATTTGAAGGAATGATCGCCCGGCCGCTAGCTACCTCATCTCTGACAAATTCGGGAGACACATGCTCGCGGATTGCGATAAACTCCATCTCAGGTGTAATGATTCCTTTTTTGGCATAGTGCATTTGCGTGACGTTTTGGCCCGCTTTCGCCCGCAGCGGTTTCCGCTTTAGTCCCGGGTAGCTTACGTTTGGATTTGCTTTTTTATAACCGTTATCTTCTGGTTTGACATCCCGTCCTTCATATTCTTCAACATCGCCGCGCTCCGTGATCCATTTTTGGCGAAGCGGCCTTAATCCTTCTTGAATATGAATGGCCACCTCAGGGTCCGTATACGGTCCGCTTGTATCATAGACACGAACAGGCGCGTTTTCTTCTTCACCGAACGCTCCTGTCGTCGGACTTAAGGCAATTTCCCTCATTGGCACTCGGATGTCCGCAGAAGAACCCTCCACGTATACTTTCTTGCTCCCTGAAAAACTCGACATAATCGAAATGTTGGCTTGCTGCACTGAATCGTTTCGCATCACTGATCCTTCCCCTCTCTTCGTTTGAAAGGACAAAATCAAGCCCATTACCAGCACAAAAAACCGGATTCAAAGAATGAACCCGGTTACAGTCAGAAAGAAACATATTATCGCCCAATACGGCAATAATAAAAACAATTTCTCTACTTCCCCACGCTGGTACGAACCAGATCAGGTCCAAAGGGTTAAGAAGCTACCTTCTCTCTCAGCCCGAAAACGGGCACCCCCAGTAACTATTAATTTCGCACTCATCTTAACATAAAACCAACCCGAAAAAAAAGAGAAATATAGATCATATTCAGCTAATTCACCCCAGATATTTTACCGGCAGCGGGGTTTCAAAGATTTCATGTTCAGCCATCGTCACCCGATATGCCTTTGCGCCCGGCCTTGAGCTTACTGTCTGAAACAGCTGATCATTTATAAAATGGAGAGCCGCTCCATCATCCGCCGCATAACCATCACCTAAGAAACCATTACATATCAGCTGATGGAATATCGGCCGCCGCTCCTTCTCACTGTCATAATGAGGACAAAAGCTTCCATGCAAAAAGCCTAAACTTTTCATACTTGTCAGCGGCCCGGCTGAATCCGTCACCCCTTCTTCAAACCAGCACATCGCACCGGCACTTAATCCAGCTAAAACCACACCGCTCTTCCACGCCTCTCTGAGAATAAGATCAAGCCCCCATTCCTTCCACAGCACAAGCATATTCCGCGTATTTCCCCCGCCAACATAGATCACGTCCTGTTCCATAACAAAAGAAAGTATATCTGTTGACGGCGGCTTACATAAGGATAAATGAGACGGTACACAGTCCATTGTTTGAAATGCATGATAAAACCGCTGAACATAGTTTTGTGAATCACCGCTCGCCGTCGGCAAAAAACAAATGCGAGGTGACTTCCATTTCGTTTGATTGATGATATATTGATCGAGAGACAAATTATCAGGCTCCATCGAAAAACCTCCGCCGCCCATCGCAATAATCTGTTTCATCCTCCCACTTCCCCGACAAAATTTGTTATTCATTATAGCATGACAAGTCTACATATTTTCTTAACAGGACGACCTAGAAAATAAAATCTTCTGAAGAACGGGGAGATAAAGCCTTTGAACGAGTTCTCAGCCCGATTTTCAATTTTAATTAAATTTAGAAAATCACAATCCCTAACCTCAGAACAGCGATGTACGCTCTTCGTTACAGTTCTTGAGAAAAATAGATCATTGTCACAAAAAAGACGGGATCTCATCTGTCAGATCCCGCCTCTCCCTTTTATTGCTCCACTCTTCGTAAAGCCTCGTTTACCGTTTCTTTGATAAACACATCTTCACCGCTTAATCGATCTAAACTAAGATCGCCGTTTCTCAGCCTTTCGGAAATATGGTTTATATCCTCCTCTACCGTGATTTGCAGCTCACCAGCCAAAAACATTCTGTGTAATTCATCAGCAACCATACTTTCTTTGTTCATTCCAATCCGCTCCTTTGCTTTCAATATTATTCTTAGTCTGTCCCTAGGCAGGACAAATAATAGGAAAAAAAGTATGAATCAAACGAATCTTTTTTCCTTCTTCTTACGTATATCTGTTGAGAAAAAGAAAAAGGGGAAGATTTAACTTGTCATTTTTCAAGAAGCTTGCAGCAAGTGTGTATCTGATTCAAAAGGAAAGGTTACAATAGAAAAGCTACACGCCCACATGCTAAGACACACTTTCGCTAAGTCACTAGTTAATAAAGGGGTTTTTATTGAGGAAGTCGCCGTCCTGCTTGGACACATGAGGAACGACGGAACACCCAATACCTTAATGACTGCCCGTTATGTAAAATCCAGTCAAGAAAACCTATTAGATCCTGTTAACAAACTAGATTATTAGACATGAAAAAAGCCCCCGAATCCAATTAAGGAAACGGGGGTTTCTTCGTCTTTGAAAGGAGAAATAATATCATGTAAACACTCACATAAAGACATAAATAAGAAGTAATTAAAAGTGTTAGCCCCCGCCGTTTCCATGTGGGGCATGGGGCTTGTGGCGAAGGCTTTTAAACACTTGACTATATAAAACGGGATAACCCGTCTTATTCTTTTATATTGTAAACAATAATTATTTAATATCTATTTTTGTATAAATTCAGTTACGAACGAAGTGAGTAACACGCCGAAGGCGTAATCTTTTTTTATTCTTTACAAAAGAATATACTTCGCCTTAAACCCTTATCGGCTTCGCCGAATCGCTAACGCGATTTGTTTTAACAACGATTAACTTTAACTTTGTAAGTTATCGTATGTTTCTATTATATAGGCATTGTATGGGGCTAAAAATGAACTGAAAAAATTTCTATGCACTTTCATCAAAACGGCTGAACCCCTTGCCCCCCAAATGTTATGTCAATTGTTAAATCTTTGTGACAAAGGTTCATAACACTTGTAGGAAATTACTTCCTTTATTTAAATACCTTCTTCAAACAAGGAGTATTTGTGACTAATAACATTACAAACATTTCATATTATTTTTTCCAAAACGTCCCCTTGAAATTATCATCCATTTTTATATTTTGTCCTCATCATATAAATTTTTATCGGGTGGAATTTCTCCTAAACGGGTATGTTCATTTAGAATTAAATATTGCTTTCCATCCCTTTCAATTACAGGGCATCCCTTTTCCTCGGGCTTTAGCTTAATATAGGTTGAGGGGTAATATAGCATATTTTTACAACTTAACTTATTTTCGTCGAACTCTCCGTTTTTATTTACTTGTTGTAGAATTTTCCCCGCATCATTTAATACAAGTTCAAAGTCATCCTCATAAACAAAATAAGCTTTATCGACTTGAATCGCTTTTTCGTTGACAATGTAAAGAAACTCTTTATGAAAAGCGATTGTTATCTGAAATTGTCCCGTACTAAAATCTTTATAGAAAGTTAACGTCAGGTTATCTTTCATTTCAATTCTTCTTTTATCGAAAGTTAATCCTTTAGCCTTATTCAAGTTGTTAGGAATAAAACATAAATTACTTACTCGACAATTGAAACTATTATTATCTATATGGTCAACAACAAAGTTCTTTTTATTTGCTTCTTCTATTGCTTCTTTACCATAATAGAATTCCATTACATATCTATGGAGGTATTTCTTCATTTTGTTAGAATATAGATACTCACCCTTGACCGTCCATGTGTAAGTACACAAAGTTAAATAATTCTTCGTTATAATCAGTGTATGCAAGTTTCTTTGCATTAGGTTTATTAATGTAAATCGTTTCCCCATTCCGATAAACTTCATCTCTCATTTGGTATCCCCCTCGCTAGGAACTCTAAGTAAACTTGTAATATTCACCTTTAAACAAACAACCCATTTTTATGGCTGGTTTCCACGTTAATTAAGTCAGTCCCAGTATTTCCCCCTAATCACTAGCATATGATTCTATTAACTTCATTTTACAATATTTGTTTGCCAAATAAAAAGAACACCTTAATAAGATGTTCAATAACAATCCTTGTATTTTGTACTTGTTAGCTTAATTAAAAAATCATTTTCTTGCTAAATACAAATCTATCGTATCAAAAACATTTAATTTATCACCTGAATCTATAATTGCTTCTCTAATTTCATATTCAAACATTTTCTTTATTTCGTACGGCATACTTCTATGGTCGGAATAAGTATTTAATAATGAAATATAGTCATTTGAAGAAAACACTCGTGTTAAATGATATAGCTTAAATACAATATCCTTGAATCCATATGATTGAATAGTATTTAACCTATTGTTATATCTATCTGTGTCATTTTCTATTATTTTTGTATTGGATGGTCTATATTTTTGATATATGCTTTGTATCTTTTGATGTAATTCGTCATTATCTCTTGAAACAAATGGTCTGTTCCAAAACAATGCCAATGTTCCATTAGGTTTTAAAAATTTTGAAACTTTAGGATAACCTTTTTCTTCTGGAATCCAGTGAAATGCAGTAGCTGAATAAATTAAGTCTATACTCTCCTCTTGACAATTATAGTCTTCAAATGTTGAATGATGCACCGTCAAATTTTTATATTCTCGAAATTTTGATTTTGTATATTCTGCAAGGTCTTTACCAAACTCCACAGCCGTTAATTCACAATCTTTTTCCAAAAATGGTTTTGTAGCCTGACCTGTCCCAATTCCAATTTCAATCACTTTTTTGCCGTTCCCAACCCGAGAATACTCCAAAATGTCTTTGAATAACTTATCACAATACGTAGGTCTCCACTTGTCGTAATTCTCTACATCCTCATTAAAAGTTAGTCGCTTATCCACGTTAATCCTGTCCTCCAAATGAATTTTATTTTAAACATAAATAAGGGTATGATTTATAACTTTAACATATTTGTAATATATAACTTTTATCAATCTTCTTTTTGTCATTCTAGGAAATTGTAATATAATTATCTCTTGGCAATTATCCATATCGTATCTAATCCCCCTCTCATTGCTAACTGGAGTAAATCTTATTTAGGTTTTTAAGTCTATTTCGTCTTTAGCATTGCTTTTGAAGTTTGTTTTTGGCAACATCTTGAGGGTTAGTTTAGGAATACGTATGGCATAAGAACGACTACCTTATAAGCTAGATAAAAAAATTATCTGCTATAAGAATAGTCGTTATACTGGACAACATCCGTCGGGAATTATTGAGGTGTCCGCAGTGTATCCCTATTAAACGAAAAGATTTCTCCTTAACAAGCCTACTGCAACAAGTAGCCCTAGCAGGTTCACATAGCCCCTAACCTTACGCTTTGGCTTTTCAGTTAGTTAATTCGACACCCTTTGATTGTGGGACTAGAAATGGATTCTATGTTAGTTATGGCTTGTCCTACACCGTCCGTAAACGGTCTACCCTTCTTTCGTTCAGCACTTAGGGGTAGCTTTCACCCTTCGGACACAAAACGCAATAGGGAACGTTAAAGCGTGTCCTAGCCCTTGTTATTGCGTCGGCAGGGCGAACCTTTCAAGGTTATATTATCGTCGTATTAGTCGGCACTCCACGACGGGAAAACCTGCATAGCTGCTAAAAAAGGCATTACTTAATAAGCCTTTCATATACTAATTTTTTTCGTTAATATATATAAGTAGCTAAGACGGTTATCCGTATTTAGTTATAGCCTAAGTTTGGGTCACGCGGTGCGAACGCGTGGCTTTTTCTTTTTGGTCTTTTATTAACCTTCTACAAAGTACGTTCTAATTTACACCTTTCATTAAGGCTTAGCTTCCACTCATTCAAAGCCTTTAAATAATCCTCTGAATAAGTACCATTGATACGTGCTTCACGGCTAGTAACTTTAGCAACCTCCCCCGTGTACCAATGGATAGCTTCTACGGTAGTCATATTGTCGATATTAGGAAGGTCGTTCAATTGCGTTACCTCCGTTTCTTTAACACTTTTAACGGCGAAAAATCCTTATGACGTTCTCTAACATCATTTCCGAATAGGTTTACATAGGTCTTAACAATTTCCATGCTTGTATGTCCTAGAATGGTCTGCAATTCAAAGATATTAGCCCCTTGTTGAACGCTTAACTTTGCGAACGTATGGCGGAAAGTATGAGGACTACAACGAACGTCTTTTATTTTGGCTTTCACCCCGTATATGTCGATTCGTTGTTGTACTGACCTTCTTAACAAAGGTGTCCCGTCAATGGTTACAAATAAAGCGTCACTTTCGACTACTCCCCTAATGGAGATATACTTCTTTAATTGCTTCTTCATTTCGCTTTGAATGGGTACTAGGCGTTCTCTATACGTCTTAGCGTTCCTTATCCTCAATAGACTATCTTCCCATTGAATATCGGCTAGTGATAGCCCTACAAGTTCATTAACACGTATTCCAGTTTCAAGGAAAATCATTATTGTATAGTCACGAACTCCCGTAAACGTCGTTAAATCGGGTTGATTAAACAACGTATTTAATTGTTCTTTTGAGAACGTAGGAATTACATGTTTCCTCTCTTTCA
The DNA here is from genome assembly GCF_000815295.1 of Bacillus sp. MSP13. Classification (NCBI taxonomy): domain Bacteria; kingdom Bacillati; phylum Bacillota; class Bacilli; order Caryophanales; family Bacillaceae; genus Bacillus; species Bacillus sp. MSP13. The sequence continues at coordinate 2,522 of NZ_JXAQ01000001.1, read as the reverse complement.
ATAACTTTATATTTTCCATTGGATTTTTTGGAATGTGCTTCTTTTTGTAAAGGAAATTGAAGAACGAACGTAGCCCACGTAAACGGGTATTGATTGAAACAATCTTAGTTCCTTTGTAGATACGCATATAACGAATAACATTCTCTTGGATATGTTCTTCCGTTACCTTATACGGCTTTAACTCCCTTGTATCTATTCCTTGTTCTTCTAATTGATTAAGAAACGCTTGAATTTCATTTTGATAATAACGGATAGTAAATGGTCTTAAATTACGTAAATCACAATCATCAAGAAAGAGTTGCAACGCTTCTTTGAACGTTTCTGCATACGACTTCTCACTTTTTCGGACTACTGATAATTCACGTTCATTTAGATTGTTTTTACGTCTTGCCATAGCTTACCCCCTTCGTAACTATTCGCACGATTAACGCACACGATTAGAGACGATTGGAAAACACTATAAACTAACATATTTTAAACACAAAAAAACGCTTCCCCACAATGGAGAAACGTTGATTTGACGGTATATTCACGTTCAATTACCGATTATAAACTTTGAAAATCGATACCGGTGGTCGGGGTCGAACCGACACTCCAGAAGGAACACGATTTTGAGTCGTGCGCGTCTGCCAATTCCGCCACACCGGCAAGTTTTACGTCGTATCCAACCGACGAATATAAATATATCATGGATCTTATAAAGTGTCAACGCATTTCAAAAAAGTTTTTTGGAAATATATTAATAAAATATGTTAAGAGAATTAGAAAACACAGTAGCTCAAATAACTTTTTCATAAAGTACCGGAACTTAGCTGCTTAGGATAAATCAAAGCAATAAAAAAATGATCTACATAAGTAGATCATTAATATGATTAGTTATCATTATAGAACACAAACACCAATTCAACTTATCATGTAAGTAAAATTGGTGCCGAGGGCCGGACTTGAACCGGCACGGTAGTCACCTACCGCAGGATTTTAAGTCCTGTGTGTCTGCCAATTCCACCACCCCGGCAAAAGAAAGGCGACACCCGGATTTGAACCGGGGATAAAGGTTTTGCAGACCTCTGCCTTACCACTTGGCTATGCCGCCGTAATTGGAGCGGAAGACGGGATTCGAACCCGCGACCCCCACCTTGGCAAGGTGGTGTTCTACCACTGAACTACTTCCGCATCTTAAGGGACTTATTACATGATATGCAATAGATATAAAAAAGTGAGACTGGGCTAGCTGGATTCGAACCAACGCATGACGGAGTCAAAGTCCGTTGCCTTACCGCTTGGCTATAGCCCAATGATAATATGGGGCGATTGATGGGAATCGAACCCACGAGTGCCAGAGCCACAATCTGGTGCGTTAACCACTTCGCCACAACCGCCATAATCTCAAGATGTCATCAATTTGGCAGGGGCAGTAGGAATCGAACCCACACCGGAGGTTTTGGAGACCTCTGTTCTACCGTTAAACTATGCCCCTATAAATGGTGGAGGGGGGCAGATTCGAACTGCCGAACCCTGAGGGAGCGGATTTACAGTCCGCCGCGTTTAGCCACTTCGCTACCCCTCCACATTAAGTTTTGAAAAACAGTGCCGGCAAGAGGACTTGAACCCCCAACCTACTGATTACAAGTCAGTTGCTCTACCAATTGAGCTACACCGGCATAGGTGGTGGCTCGGGACGGAATCGAACCGCCGACACACGGATTTTCAGTCCGTTGCTCTACCAACTGAGCTACCGAGCCTTATTATTTAAATGGCGGTCCGGACGGGACTCGAACCCGCGACCTCCTGCGTGACAGGCAGGCATTCTAACCAACTGAACTACCGGACCATTTTAAAATTTGGTTGCGGGGGCAGGATTTGAACCTGCGACCTTCGGGTTATGAGCCCGACGAGCTACCGAACTGCTCCACCCCGCGATGATAATGGTGGAGGATGACGGGCTCGAACCGCCGACCCTCTGCTTGTAAGGCAGATGCTCTCCCAGCTGAGCTAATCCTCCATCATATAATGACCCGTACGGGATTCGAACCCGTGTTACCGCCGTGAAAGGGCGGTGTCTTAACCGCTTGACCAACGGGCCCAGACTTTTAAATGTAATTATGTATAAATATCAGTGGCGGAGAGCAAGGGATTCGAACCCTTGAGACGGAGTTGACCGCCTACACGATTTCCAATCGTGCTCCTTCGACCACTCGGACAGCTCTCCAATAATGGCTCCGCAGGTAGGATTCGAACCTACGACCGATCGGTTAACAGCCGATAGCTCTACCACTGAGCTACTGCGGAATGAAGTCTGCCTGGCGATGTCCTACTCTCACAGGGGGAATCCCCCGACTACCATCGGCGCTGAAGAGCTTAACTTCCGTGTTCGGCATGGGAACGGGTGTGACCTCTTCGCCATCATCACCAGACAATTTCAGTGACATTTAACATTATACTATATATCGCAGAGAAAATCAAGTGTTTTTTAAAAAACTTATTCTCTCAAAACTAGATAACAGGTGTGACATCATTCAAAA